>DATEOM010000155.1:0-5332 GCA_035274105.1 Microbacterium sp. | reverse complement strand
CGCTCGCGCAGCACGATGGCCGCGAGCAGGATGGTGCCGGCGGGGTAGAGCGCGGTGAGCGCCGACACCACCGCGAGGTCACCCGTGCGCAGCGCGAACAGCGCCAGCGCGTTGGCGGCAGCATCCGCGATCCCGCACGCGATCGCGAGCCACCACGCCTGTCGCGCGCTCGCCGAAACCCGCCCGACTCCCGTCGTCGCGTGCTCGAGGTCGGCATGCCCGCTGGGCGTCGCGCCGAGGGGGAGCCCCGCGACGTCGAACACCGAGCGCGCGCGTTCCCCGCGGCGCACGGCGGCGAAGGCCAGCACCGCGACGATGGCGCACGTCACGACGCCATTCGTCGCGCGGCTGGTCACCAGCGGAACGAGCCCGCTGTCGTCCGAGGTCTGATCGAGCACGATGAGGAACGCGCCGATGGCGAGGCCCGCCCCGACCGCCATGGCGAGGCCCCGGGCGCTCGGCCGGACGATCTTCTCACCGGGGATGAAGCCCACCAGCACGACCGCGACGAGCGCCACCGCGAGTCCGGCGTACCCGATCGGTGCGAGCGCATCGCCGTTCACGAGCAGCCCCCACAGCATCGGCCCGACGGCGGAGACCACGGCGGTCAGCGGCGACAGGATGCTCATCGGGCCGATCGCGAGACAGGCGTAGAGCAGCGCGATCGCGACCACGCTGACCACGCCGCCGAGAACGCCCCACCCCACGTCCGGTGCCGTCCACTCTCCGCCGAACAGCGGCTGGGCGACGAGCAGGGCCGCGAGTCCCGAGAGCGCGGCGACCGCGGTCACCACGATCGAACGCAGCCGCCGGGCGGCGAGGCCGCCCAGGAAGTCCGCGGAGCCGTACACGATGGCACCCACGAGGGCGATGACGGCGGAGAGCATCGCGACCCAGCATAGGAGCGCCGTGGACCGGAGCGCGTGCGGCAAATGATGTCAAGTGTCAAAAAGAAGGTATTTCGCTAGATAAGCTAGCGATATGACCTCGCCTCACCACGCGACCCGTCGCCCCTCGGGCTGGCTCCGGATCGGCATTCCCGCACTCCTCGTTCTCATCTGGCTGGCCGCGGGATCCATCGGCGGCCCGTACTTCGGCAAGGTCGACGAGGTGTCGAGCAACGACCGCTCATCGTTCCTGCCCGAGAGCGCGGATGCCACGCAGGTCAACGAGCGGCTCGCGGACTTCCTCGGCGGCGACAGCATTCCGGCCGTCGTCGTCGTCACGGGCGACGATGAGCTCACGGACGACGATCTCGCCGACGTGCAGGCCCTGGCGGACGACATCGCCGATGTCGAGGGCGTGCAGGAGGACGTGTCGCCGCCCATCCCGTCCGACGACGGCGAGGCCGCGCAGATCTTCGTGCCCATCGACGCCTCCGGCGAGGTGGGACCGACCGTCGACGAGATCCGCGCACTCGTCGCCGAAGACCTGCCGTCAGGGCTCGAAGGCTGGGTCACCGGCCCCGCCGGCTTCACCGCCGACCTCGTCGAGGGATTCCTGGGGATCGACGGGCTCCTTCTCGGCGTCGCCCTGCTCGCGGTGTTCCTGATCCTCGTGATCGTCTATCGCTCGCCGCTGCTTCCCGTCCTGGTTCTCCTGACGTCGATGTTCGCGCTGTGCGCTGCGCTGCTGACGGTGTGGTGGCTCGCGTACGCCGGCATCGTCGTGCTGAACGGGCAGGTGCAGGGCATCCTGTTCATCCTCGTGATCGGTGCGGCGACCGACTACGCGCTGCTGTACGTCGCCCGCTTTCGCGAATCGATCGCCACCGGCATGTCGAGATGGGATGCTGCGCTCTCGGCGTGGCGCGGAGCGTTCGAGCCCATCCTGGCCTCGGGCGGCACGGTGATCGCCGGCCTGCTCTGCCTGCTGCTCTCCGACCTCGCGACCAACCGCGCCCTCGGCCCGATCGCCTCCATCGGGATCGTGTTCTCGATGCTGTCGGCGCTGACCTTCCTGCCGGCGCTCCTCGCGCTCTGCGGTCGCGCGGCGTTCTGGCCCTTCATCCCGAAGGAGCCGATCGCGATGATCCCCGACGACCTGACGCAGCCGGTCAAGGGCCTCTGGCCCCGGCAGGCGCGCTTCGTCGCGCGCCACGCCCGCGTGGTGTGGATCGCGTGCACGATCGTGCTGCTCGCCGGTGCCGTCGGCATCACGCAGCTCAAGGCCGACGGCGTGCCCACGAGCGACCTCGTTCTCGGCTCGTCGGAGGCGCGCGACGGCCAGGAGGTGCTCGCCGAGCACTTCCCGGCGGGCTCCGGCTCGCCGGTGTACGTCATCGTGCCCGAAGAAGACCTCGCCGACACGGTCGGCGTGCTCGATGAGTCGGACGGCATCGAGTCGGTGTCGGTCGCGTCCGACGACTCCCCGACGGGACAGGCGCAGGTTGCGGTCGAGGACGGCGAGCCGGAGTTCACCGCGGTCGGACCGCCCGGCACGCCCGCACCCGAGCCGACCGTCTCCGAGGGCGACGTGCTGGTCATCGGGACGCTGACGGATGCTGCTGACTCCGTCGCCGCGGAAGACACCGTGCGCGAGCTCCGCGCGGACCTCGACGAGACGCTCGGTGAAGGGACCGCGCTCGTCGGCGGTGAGACCGCGACGGACATCGACACCAATGACACGTCCACGCGCGACCGCACGGTCATCATCCCCGTGATCCTCGCGGTGATCCTCGTCATCTTGATGCTGCTGCTGCGCTCGCTCCTGGCGCCGGCGCTGCTCATCGGCACCGTGATCCTGTCGTTCGCGACGGCGCTCGGCGTGAGCGCGGTCGTCTTCAACGAGGTGTTCGGGTTCCCGGGAGCCGATCCCGCGGTCCCGCTCTACGGGTTCGTGTTCCTCGTCGCGCTCGGCGTCGACTACAACATCTTCCTGATGTCGCGCGTGCGCGAGGAGTCGCTCGTCCATGGCACCAGACCCGGTATCCTCCGCGGTCTCGTCGCCACGGGCGGGGTCATCACCTCGGCCGGCCTCGTGCTCGCGGCGACCTTCGCAGCGCTCGGTGTCATCCCGATCCTGTTCCTCGTGCAGATCGCGTTCATCGTCGCCTTCGGCGTGCTGCTCGACACCTTCATCGTGCGATCACTGCTGGTGCCGGCGCTTTCGTACGACATCGGCAGGGCGATCTGGTGGCCGTCGAAGCTGTGGCGGCGGGACATCAGCCCTTCGACGAGCTCAGGGACGGGCGCGATCACGGAGCCCGGGACCCCGATCGCTGATCCTGTCGAAGCGCTCCCGGCCGAGACCGCCCCCGAGCTCGTGGCCGGCGACGGGCACCCGCTCACCCGCGAGGAGTACAGGCGTACCCTCGAACCATGAGCAAGGCGCTGTTCATCGTCGACGTCCAGAACGACTTCACCGAGGGCGGTGCGCTGGGAGTGGAAGGCGGCGATGCGGTCGCCCAGCGCATCTCGGAGTTCCTGGTCACGCACGCCGAGGAGTACGCCGTGATCGTCGCCTCGCGCGACTGGCACCACGGCGAGGGCGACAACGGCGGGCATTTCCACCCGGAGCCCGACTTCGTCGACACCTGGCCGGTGCACTGCGTGAGCGGCACCGAGGGTGCCGAGTACGACCCCGGCTTCGACACGTCGGCGGTGACCCACCACGTCAAGAAGGGGCAGGGCAAGCCCGCCTACTCGCTCTTCGAGGGCACCACGGATGACGGCGTGACGGTGGCGCACCTGCTCGAAGAGCACGGCGTGGTGGACGTCGACATCACCGGCATCGCGACCGACTACTGCGTTCGCGCATCGGCGCTCGACGCGATCGAGTATGGCCGGCACGTCCGCATCCTCACCGACCTCATCGCCGGGGTCGCTGCCGAATCCAGCGACGCAGCGCTCGCGGAGCTCGCGCACGCCGGCGCCGAACTGCGGCCGTCGGGGCTCGAGGGCGGTGACTGAGCCCGGGGCGCCGACCGCCGAGGGGACGGCGGAGCCGCTACTGTCGGGCGCGTGACCGAGATCCGCGCCCTCGCCCCTGCCGACCGCGACGCCTGGCTGCCGCTGTGGCGCGGCTACATCGAGTTCTACGAGTCCGAGGTGTCCGACGAGCAGACCGCGCTGACATGGAACCGGCTCCTCGACCCGCAGTTCCCGATCCACGGCGCGGTCGCCCACGACGACAGTGACCGCGCGATCGGCTTCGTCCACTGGCTCACGCACGCCGCCACGTGGTCGGCGGCGCCCTACGTCTACCTCGAGGACCTCTTCGTCGCCTCCGACACCCGCGGCAGCGGCGCGGGCCGCGCCCTTATCGCCCACGTGACCGAATGGGCGCGCGAGCGCGACGCCGCGAAGGTTTACTGGCTCACGCAGGAGACGAACACCACCGCGCGGGCGCTCTACGACCGTGTCGCGACGCACACCGGGTTCGTGCACTACGAGATCGGGTTGGGGCGATGAGTGCCGCAGCCCCGACCGGCGGTCGCGTCGTCGACATGACGGTCACCGTGGCGCTGATCCTGATCTCGCTCGGCACCGCGGTGTACTTCTTCTTCGCCGCGCTGCTGTGGGCGATGGGGGCGAATGACAACGGCGGGGCCGTCGCCCTCGGCGGCTACACCCCGCTGGCCCTCGCGGTGCTCGGCGCGTTCGCCGGGATCGTGGCGCTCGCCCGTCGGCGCACCGCGTTCTGGTACCCGCTCGGCGCCCTCGTGCTCAGCGTGGTGGTGTGGTTCATCGCGGGGGCGCTCGTCCGCTGATGCCGGTCAGGCCCGCGTGCGGTGCCTCCGTGCCGAGAGTTTCTCAAACCCCGGGCGAACGTCTCCCAAGACGCGCGAGAGCTTTCCCGCGTCGAATCTGTGGTGCCCCCACAGGGACTCGAACCCTGGACCCACGGATTAACCTGCTGCACTGAGTTTCCCCAGCCACCGTCTCCGGCTTGCAGTCTGGACTATATCTTCACCTTCGGCCGGGCCGGTCAGGTGCGCCGCGTGTAGTCTCTGAGGTTCCCTTGCGGTTACCTGCTGATTACCCAATCCCGGAGGATTGTCACTGCCGTCTCCGGCGAGTACCTCGGGCTCTCAGGGCGTCCCAGCATATAGCGGCGGTCATCCGACGCATTTCTGCGCCGGCGCTCCATTTTGTTGTCTTGAAGTCCGTTGCTCTAACCAACTGAGCTATAGGGGCGTGTCCACCCTAGCAACGCAAAGCCACTGCTCAGGTCAGCCGTTCCCCTTGCCGTTGCCTTTGCCGCTGTTGCTGCCGGGACCGTTCCCGTTGCCGTTGTTGTTGCCGGGACCGCTGTTGTCGCTCCCGCCCGTGCCGGTGTCGGCCGGCGGGGCGTCCTCCGACGGGACCTGCTCGGCGGGCACGTTGACAGG
>DATEOM010000154.1:0-6251 GCA_035274105.1 Microbacterium sp. | reverse complement strand
GTGCGGCTCGCGCGCGGGTTCGCCTCGATGACGTAGAGCACGCCGGCCGAGATCGCGAACTGCACGTTGAGCAGGCCCCGCACGCCCACGCCCTCGGCGATGGCGCGCGTCGCCTCGCGGACGCGGTCGATGTCGGTGCGGCCGAGGCTCACCGGGGGCAGCGTGCACGACGAGTCGCCGGAGTGGATGCCGGCCTCTTCGAGGTGCTCCATGACGCCGCCGATGTACAGCTCCTCGCCGTCGTACAGCGCGTCCACGTCGAGCTCGATGGCGTCGTCGAGGAAGCGGTCCACGAGCAGCGGGAGCCCCGGGCCGATGATCGCCTCGCCCGCGACGCGCACGAAGTAGTCGCGCAGCGCCTCGGTCGAGTAGACGATCTCCATGCCGCGGCCGCCGAGCACGAAGCTCGGGCGCACCAGCACGGGGTAGCCGATCTCCTCGGCGACCGCCACGGCGCCGTCGACGTCGATCGCGGTGCCGTTGCGCGGCGCGACGAGTCCTGCGTCGTCGAGCAGGCGCGAGAACAGCTCGCGCTCCTCCGCGAGGTCGATCGCCGCGGGCTTGGTGCCGAGGATCGTGTAGCCGGCCTCTTCGATGCCCTTCGCGAGGCCCAGCGGGGTCTGGCCGCCGAGCTGGCAGATGACGCCGAGGATCTTGCCCGACTGCGCCTCGGCGTGCAGCACCTCGAGGACGTCCTCGAGGGTGAGCGGCTCGAAGTACAGGCGGTCGGACGTGTCGTAGTCGGTCGACACGGTCTCGGGGTTGCAGTTGACCATGACCGTCTCGTAGCCGGCGTCCGCGAGCGCGAACGAGGCGTGCACGCACGAGTAGTCGAACTCGACGCCCTGACCGATGCGGTTGGGGCCCGAGCCGATGATGACGACCTTCGTGCGCTCCGACGGCGTGACCTCGGTCTCGAAGTCGTAGCTCGAGTAGTGGTAGGGCGTCAGCGCCGGGAACTCCCCCGCGCACGTGTCGACGGTCTTGTAGACCGGCCGGATGCCGAGACCGTGACGGATGCCGCGCACCTGCGTCTCGCTGTCACCGCGCAGCTGCGCGACCTGGGCGTCGCTGAAGCCGTGCTCCTTCGCGATGCGGAGGGTGGCGGCATCCAATTCCCCCGCCGTCGCGACGAAGTCGGCGACCTCGTTGATGAGGACGATCTGGTCGAGGAACCACGGGTCGATCTTGGTGGCCTCGAACGCCTGCTCGACCGTGGCCCCCTTGCGGAGAGCCTGCTGCAGCACGACGATGCGTCCGTCGGTCGGGGTCTTCGCGATCTCGAGGAGCTCCTCCACCGAGCGCGGCTCGTCGCCCCAGTGGAAGCTCGAGCCGCGCTTCTCGAGCGAGCGCAGCGCCTTCTGCAGAGCGGTGGCGTAGTTGCGGCCGATCGCCATCGCCTCGCCCACCGACTTCATGGTGGTGGTGAGGGTCGTGTCGGCGGCCGGGAACTTCTCGAAGTTGAAGCGGGGCACCTTGACGACGACGTAGTCGAGCGTCGGCTCGAAGCTCGCCGGCGTCACCTTCGTGATGTCGTTCGGGATCTCGTCGAGGCGGTAGCCGATCGCCAGCTTCGCGGCGATCTTCGCGATCGGGAAGCCGGTGGCCTTCGACGCGAGCGCCGACGAGCGCGAGACGCGGGGGTTCATCTCGATGACGATGATGCGGCCGGTCTTCGGGTCGACGGCGAACTGGATGTTGCACCCGCCGGTGTCGACGCCCACCGCGCGGATGATGTCGATGCCGATGTCGCGCAGCTTCTGATACTCGCGGTCGGTGAGCGTGAGCGCCGGGGCGACCGTGATCGAGTCTCCGGTGTGCACGCCGACCGGGTCGACGTTCTCGATCGAGCAGACGACGACCGTGTTGTCGGCGGTGTCGCGCATGAGCTCGAGCTCGTACTCCTTCCACCCGAGGATCGACTCCTCGAGCAGCACCTCGTTCGTCGGCGAGTCGTGCAGGCCTGCGCCGCCGATGCGGCGGAGGTCGTCCTCGTCGTACGCGAAGCCCGACCCGAGGCCGCCCATGGTGAACGACGGGCGCACCACGAGCGGGTAGCCGAGCTTCTCGGCACCGGCGAGCAGCTCGTCCATGGTGTGGCAGATGACGGAGTCGGCGACGTCGGCGCCGGCGTCGAGCACCAGCTGCTTGAAGATCTGGCGGTCCTCGCCCTTGTTGATCGCCTCGAAGTCGGCGCCGATCAGCTCGACGTCGTACTTCTCGAGGATGCCGTGCTTGTGCAGGTCGATCGCCGCGTTGAGGGCCGTCTGGCCGCCGAGCGTCGGAAGGATCGCGTCGGGCTTCTCCTTCGCGATGATGGTCTCGATCACGCGCCAGTTGATGGGCTCGATGTAGGTCGCGTCGGCGAAGTCCGGGTCGGTCATGATCGTCGCCGGGTTGGAGTTCACGAGGATGACGCGCACGCCCTCCTCGCGGAGCACCCGGCAGGCCTGCGTGCCCGAGTAGTCGAACTCGCACGCCTGACCGATGACGATCGGACCGGAGCCGATCACCAGGACCGAGTTGATGTCGTCGCGCTTGGGCATTACTTCGCGTCCTTCTTCGAGATGTGGGCGACGACCACGTCGCGGAAGCGGTCGAACAGGTAGTTGGCGTCGTGGGGTCCGGCGGCGGCCTCGGGGTGGTACTGCACCGAGAACGCCGGGATGTCGAGCGCCCGCAGGCCCTCGACCACCTGGTCGTTCAGGCCGACGTGGCTGACCTCGACCTTGCCGTAGCCGTTCGGGCTGTCGAACTCGCCCTCGACGGGCGCGTCGACCGCGAAGCCGTGGTTGTGCGCGGTGATCTCCACACGGCCGGTGGCCTTGTCGAGCACCGGCTGGTTGATGCCGCGGTGGCCGAACGGCAGCTTGTAGGTGCCGAGGCCGAGGGCACGGCCGAGCAGCTGGTTGCCGAAGCAGATGCCGAAGAACGGAAGCCCGTCGTCGAGCACGCCGCGCAGCAGGTCGACGTGGTCGCCCGACGCGGCGGGGTCGCCTGGGCCGTTGGAGTAGAACACCGCGACGGGGTCGATCGCGCGGATGCCGTCGATGCTGACGTCCTGCGGGAGCACGTGCACCTCGAAGCCGCGCGCGGCGAGGTTGTCGACCGTGGCCTGCTTCACGCCGAGGTCGAGCACCGCGAGATTGCCGATGCGCTCGCCCTGCGCGGGCGTCACCTCGGCGGCCGCCACCGAGACCTGTGCCGAGAGGTTCTGGCCGGCCATCTCGGGCGCTTCGCGCACCAGGCGCAGCTGCTCGTCGGGGTCGATCGCCGCGGCCTCGCCGGAGAAGATCGCACCGCGCATGCTGCCGGCCGAGCGGATGTGCCGCGTGACCGCGCGGGTGTCGATGCCGCTGATGCCGACGACCCCGTCGTTCTCGAGCGCGTCGTCGAGCGATTCGTCGGCGCGCCAGTTCGACACCACGCGGGAGGGGTCGCGCACGATGTAGCCCGACACCCAGATGCGCCGGGACTCGGGGTCCTCGTCGTTCATGCCGGTGTTGCCGATGTGGGGTGCGGTCTGGAGCACGATCTGCCCCGCGTACGAGGGGTCGGTGAGGGTCTCCTGGTAGCCCGTCATGCCGGTGGCGAAGACCACTTCGCCGATGGTGGTGCCGAGGGCGCCGTAGGCGCGCCCGACGTGGCGGGTCCCGTCCTCGAGCACGAGGACGGCCGGGTCGGTCTGGAACAGGGAGGTCATGCGTCGGTTCCCGTCTGGGTCGGGGGAAGGATGCCGGCCACGGCGTCCGCGAGGGCGCGGGCCGAGGCATCCTGGGGTCGGAGATAGGAGTCGACGACGGTGCCGTCGTCGAGGCGCCAGGCGAGCCGCACGAGGCCGTCGGGCTCGACCACGCGGTCGATCGCGACGGTGGCCTGCGCGACGTCCTCGATGCGGTCCGCCGCGAGGAAGACGCGGGGCTTGCCGGTGAGGTCCAGCGCCACGCCGGCGTCGGTCACGGTCACGTCGGAGCGCGAGCGGAACGCGAGACCGCCGATGGCGAGGCGCTCGAGCGGCTCGCCGTGACGCGTGGTCGCGACGTAGAGCGTCGGGAACGCCGAGAGCGTCGCGGCCCCCGCAGGGATCTCGCCGACGGGCGCGACCAGCGCGGCGTCGCGCCGCGTTCGTCGCCACCACGCCCACACCAGCACGCCGAGCAGCGCGACGGTGACCGCGACCATGACGCCGAGTGCGGCCTCGCGGGTCATGCGCGCTCTCCCGGCGTGTCGAGCAGGGTGCCGTCGGCGACCGTGACGGTGCCCCGGTGCAGGGTCCATCGCACGTCGCCCGGGAGTTCGCGCCCGAGGTACGGCGAGTTCACGCTGCGTCCGCGCAGGTCGTCGGTCGTGAACGTGCGGCGCGGCGACGGGTCGTAGAACGCGAGGGACGCGGGCTGTCCCTCGGTGAGCGGGGTGCCGTGGCCGGCGAGGCGCCCGATGCGGGCGGGCTCGCGCGACATCACGCGTGCGACGTCGCCCCACGTGATGAGGCCGGTGTCGACCATCGACTGCTGCACGACGCGCAGCGCGCTCTCGAGCCCGACCATGCCGTTGGCGGCCGCGTGCCACTCGCACGCCTTCGCCTCCGCAGGATGCGGCGCGTGATCGGTCGCGACGATGTCGATCGTGCCGTCGGCGAGGCCCTCGCGCACGGCGAGCACGTCCTCCTCGCGTCGCAGCGGCGGGTTCACCTTGAAGCGGGCGTCGTAGTCGCGCACCAGCTCGTCGGTCAGGAGCAGGTGATGCGGCGTGACCTCCGCGGTGACGTTCACGCCGCGGCGCTTGGCCCACCGGATGATGTCGACCGATCCGGCCGTCGACAGGTGGCAGACATGCAGGCGGGAGCCGACGTGCTCCGCGAGGAGCACATCGCGCGCGATGATCGACTCCTCGGCGACCGCCGGCCAGCCGGCGAGACCCAGCTCCGCCGAGACCGCGCCCTCGTTCATCTGCGCGCCCTCGGTGAGGCGCGGGTCCTGCGCGTGCTGCGCGATGACGCCGTCGAACGCCTTCACGTACTCCAGCGCTCGCCGCATGATGAGCGGGTCCCACACGCAGAAGCCGTCGTCGCTGAAGACGCGCACCCGGGCGCGCGAGTCGGCCATGGCGCCGAGCTCTGCGAGCCGCTCGCCCTTCTGACCCACGGTGACCGCGCCGATCGGCTGCACGGTGACGTAGCCGGCGGCCTCGCCCAGGGCGAGTTCCTGCTCGACGACGCCCGCGGTGTCGGCGACCGGCGACGTGTTGGGCATCGCGAACACGGCGGTGTACCCGCCCGCCGCGGCGGCGCGCGATCCGGTGAGGATGGTCTCGGATGCCTCGTACCCGGGCTCGCGCAGGTGGGTGTGGAGGTCGACCAGGCCGGGCAGCAGTACGAGTCCGTCGACGTCGATCTCGGTCGCGCCGGCGCGGGCGACCCCCGGGCCGATGGCGGCGATGACGCCGTCCTCGACGAGGACGTCGGCGGCCGTCGTTCCTTCGACCAGTGCTCCGCGGAAGAGAAGGGTCTCGCTCATCGGGTGTTCTCCTTCTCTGTGGCGTCCGGGGCGTCCGCCGCCGGGTTCTCGACCGGGGTGCGCTCCGCGCCCGCCAGCAGCAGGTAGAGCGCGGCCATGCGCACCGAGACGCCGTTGGCGACCTGCTCGAGCACGGTCGAGCGCGGCGAGTCAGCGGCTTCTGCGGAGATCTCCAGGCCCCGGTTCATGGGTCCGGGGTGCATGACAATGCTATCCGCTCCGAGCGCCTGAAGTCGGCGGGCGTCCAGGCCCCAGCGACGTGAATACTCCCGTTCAGTTGGGAAATACGCGGCGTTCATCCGCTCCAGCTGGATGCGCAGCATCATGAGCGCGTCCGGGCCCTCCGCGATCGCCTCGTCGAGGTCGTAGCGCACCTCGACCGGCCAGTTCGTCATGTCCTGGGGCACGAGCGTGGGCGGCGACACCAGGGTGACACTCGCGCCGAGGGTGTTCAGCAGCCACACGTTGGACCGCGCGACCCGCGAGTGCAGGACGTCGCCCACGATGGTGACCGCGACCCCCGCGAGGTCGCGGCCGCGGCTGTCGCCGCCGAACCGGCGTTTGCGGATGGTGAAGGCGTCGAGAAGCGCCTGGGTGGGATGCTCGTGCGTGCCGTCGCCCGCATTGACGACGCCCGCGCTGATCCACCCGCTCGTCGCGAGGGTGCGCGGCGCCCCGGATGCGCCGTGACGGATGACGACGGCGTCGGCGCCCATCGCCTGCAGCGTCTGCGCG
>DATEOM010000153.1:0-2498 GCA_035274105.1 Microbacterium sp. | reverse complement strand
AGCTCGCACCCGGAGCTCGCGGCCGAGGTCGCTGCGCAGCTGACCACGGAGCTGGTGCCGACCGAGTACCGCACCTTCGCGTCGGGCGAGATCCTGACCCGCTTCGAGGTCTCGATCCGCGGTTGCGATCTGTTCCTCATCCAGAGCTTCGGGCCGCCGGTCAACGAGTGGATGATGGAGACCCTCATCATGCTCGACGCCGCCAAGCGCGCGTCGGCCAAGCGGATCACGGTCGTAGCCCCCTACTTCCCGTACTCCCGGCAAGACAAGAAGGGTCGCGGCCGCGAGCCGATCAGCGCCCGCCTGGTCGCCGATCTCTTCAAGACCGCGGGCGCCGACCGTGTCATGAGCGTCGACCTGCACGCGGCGCAGATCCAGGGGTTCTTCGACGGCCCCGTCGACCACCTGTTCGCCAAGCCGGTTCTGCTCGAGTACTTCGAGAACACGTTGAGCGACGCGGACCGTGAGCGCCTGACCGTGGTGTCGCCCGACACCGGGCGCGTGCGCGTCGCCGACCAGTGGTCCGACAGCCTCGGCGCGCCGCTCGCGATCATCCACAAGCGCCGCGACCCGAACGTCGCGAACCAGGTCACCGTCAACGAGATCGTCGGCGCGGTCGACGGGCGCGTCTGCCTCCTCGTCGACGACATGATCGACACCGGCGGCACCATCGTCAAGGCCGCCGAGGCGCTCAAGGCGAACGGCGCAGTGAAGGTCATCGTCGCCGCGACCCACGCGATCTTCAGCGACCCCGCGGCGCAGCGCCTGCAGAGTCCGGCGATCGACGAGGTCGTGGTGACCGACACGGTGCCGATCCCCGCCGAGAAGCGCTTCCCGACGCTTACGATTCTGCCTATCGCACCCCTGCTCGCACGTGCGATCCACGAAGTGTTCGAGGACGGCTCCGTCACCAGCATGTTCGACGGGGCCGCCTGACGCCGGCAGCAGGTTCAGACGCGGGCCCGGCGGCGACGGAAGGACGATGCAAGGATGTCGCAGCCGCTGACGGAAGCCCGCCTCACCGTCGCCCGTCCGTGGGCGATCGCCGCTGACGACGTGCTGGCGCATCTCGAGGCGGACGCCGGCGGCCTCAGCACCGCTGACGCGGCGCGACGGCTCGAGATCGCGGGGCCCAATCGGCTGCCCGAACCCGCGCGCAAGCCGGGGTGGCTGCGCTTCCTCGCGCACTTCAACGACACCCTGATCTACATCCTGCTGGGCGCCGCCGTCATCAAGGCGCTGATGGGCGACTGGCTCGACTTCTGGGTCATCATGGTCGTCGCCATCATCAACGCGGTCATCGGCTACATCCAGGAAGGGCGTGCCGAGAAGGCGCTCGCGGGCATCCGCGGGATGCTGTCGGCCGACGCCAGCGCACGGCGCGACGGCGGCTGGGCCACGGTCGCAGCCGAAGCCCTCGTGCCCGGCGACGTGGTGCGGCTGATGCCGGGCGACAAGGTGCCGGCAGACCTGCGGCTGCTGCAGGCGCATCAGCTGCGAATCGACGAGGCCGCGCTCACCGGTGAGTCGGTGCCCTCGTCGAAGACCACCGATGCAGTCGCCGCAGAGGCGGGCGTAGGCGATCGGGGCTCGATGGCGTTCTCCGGCACGATCGTCAGCGCGGGGCAGGGGAGGGGCGTCGTCACCGCGACCGGGCCGACGACCGAGCTCGGCCGCATCCAGAGCCTCGCCGACGAGGCCGATGCGCTGGCCACCCCGCTCACCCGTCAGCTCGACAGCTTCGGCCGCGTGCTCACCGTCGTGATCCTCGGCATGGCGGCGGTCATGCTGATGATCGGCCGGTTCCTGCACGGGATGCCCTTCGACGAGCTGATCTCGGCGGCCATCGGCTTCGCCGTCGCGGCGATCCCCGAGGGGCTCCCGGCGCTCGTGACGATCACGCTCGCGATCGGCGTGCAGCAGATGGCCCGCCACAACGCGATCACGCGCAAGCTCCCCGCGGTCGAGGCGCTCGGGTCGGTCACCACGGTCTGCTCCGACAAGACGGGCACGCTCACCCGCAACGAGATGACCGTGCGCCACATCGTCACCCCGCTCGCGGACTACGACGTCACCGGACTCGGCTACGCGCCGGAGGGCGAGATCGTCACGGCAGGCGGCGAAGGGACGGATGCTGCCGCCCGGGGCGACCTCGCAGCGATCCTCGCGATCGCGACCCTCTGCAACGACGCGCACATCGTGCGCGCCGACGACGGCACGTGGAGCCTCGTGGGCGAGCCCACCGAGGGTGCGCTGAAGGCCGTCGCGATCAAGGGCGGCGTCGGCAGTGCCGGCGGGCGCCGCGTCGCGGTCATCCCGTTCGACTCCGCCAACAAGCTCATGGCGACGCTCAACGAGGGCGCCCGCTCCGGTGGCGAGGCCGGCGAGGTGTCACGCGCGATCCTCGTGAAGGGGGCGCCCGACCGCCTGCTCGAGCGCTCGCTCACGCAGCGCGGCTCCGACGGGTCCGAGCCGCTCGACCTCGCTCGGTGGGACGA
>DATEOM010000152.1:0-9473 GCA_035274105.1 Microbacterium sp. | reverse complement strand
CGCCGAAGGGTGCCGGGCGCCCGCAGCGCCGTGCCCGTGTCGCGGGCGTCGTGGCCGCAGCATCCGACACCGCCGTCCTCGAGGCGGCTCCGCACGACGCGATCCAGTTCGCGGACGTCGTGGAGCGCCCGGTCGAGCGCCCGCGCTCGACGCCGCCGGTGCGGCAGTTCGCGAAGCAGCTGGGCATCGATCTCGCACTCGTCGAGGCGAGCGGGGCGTCGGGCGTCATCACTCGCGCCGACGTCGAGGCCTACGCGACCCGCGTGGGTGCGACGACGACAGCAGCCGCTGCGGCCGAGCCGGTCGAGACGTTCGAGATGCCGATGCCGGCCGTCGCGGGAGAGCGCACGACGCGCACGCCCATCCGCGGCGTGCGGCGCATGACCGCCGACGCGATGGTGCGCAGCGCCTTCACCGCGCCGCACGTGACGACCTTCCTCACGGTGGACGTCACGGCGACGAGCGAGCTCATCGCGTCGCTGAAGGGCGACCGCGACCTGCACGAGCACCGGATCGGCATCATGGCCGTCGCCGCGAAGGCCGTGTGCCTGGCGCTCGGGCGTCATCCGGGCCTCAACTCGAAGTGGGACGACGAGGCGGGCGAGATCGTCGAGCACCACTACGTGAACCTCGGCATCGCTGCGGCGACGGGGCGCGGTCTCGTGGTGCCCAACATCCGCGACGCGCAGGAGCTCACGCTCGTCGAGCTGGCCGACGCCATCCGCGCACTCGCGGAGACCGCGCGCGCCGGCAAGACGTCCCCGGCCGACATGATGGGCGGCACGTTCTCGATCACCAACGTCGGCGTCTTCGGCGTGGATGCCGGGACCCCGATCATCAACCCCGGGGAGGCGGGCATCCTCGCGCTCGGCGCGGTGCGGCGCCAGCCGTGGGAGTACCGTGGCGAGATCGCGCTGCGCGACATCATGACGCTCGCGCTGTCGTTCGACCATCGCCTGGTCGACGGCGAGCAGGGCTCACGGTTCCTGGTCGACGTCGCGGACGTCCTCCGCGAGCCCGGGCGGGCGATGCTGCTGCGGTAGGGGAGGGTCCTTGGCCGGCCGGCGGCTGGGGAGCCGGCCGGTCAGTCCTTCTTCGGGTAGAAGAGCCCCAGGCCGTGCTTCTGCAGCACGTCATAGGCCTCGGAGTACGTTTCGGGCTCCGCCGCGCCGGGGGCCGCGTACCGGGCGAGGAGGAGTCCCAGCAGGCCGCGTCCTGGCGGGCTGAGCGGTTTGTGCCGGTGGGGCCCGTCCTTGAGGTCCGACAGGTCGTCCTCATCGGGGTTGGGCGGCACGTACATCGGGTGCACCACGGGCCAGGTCGCGGGGTCGCGCGGCGTGTCGAGGTTCACGACCGAGAACAGGTCGCGCGCTTCGGCGTCGCGCCGCGTCAGCGGACGCAGGCCGTGCAGCCGCGCGAGCGTCGCGGCGACCGCGGCGTGATGCATCTCGTCGTGCACGATCGTGCCGGCGCGCGTATAGGCCGACACCGCGATCGTCGGCACGCGCACGCCGAGACGGTCGAACCCGAACCCCATCTCGCCCGGCTCGTCGCCGGCGACCGGCGGGGTCGCCGACGGGGGCGGCACATGGTCGTACGTCCCGCCGTGCTCGTCGAACGTGATGAGCAGCAGCGTGTTCATCGCGTTCGAGCCGTCCGGTGTCGCGCTCTGCTTGATGGCGTCGTAGACGTCAGCCACGAGCTTCTCGCCCGCGCGCACGTCGGATACAGCGGAATCCACCACCACCGAGCCGTCGACGTCGCTCTCGCGGAGCGCGCCGAACGGCGGGTGGAAGTCGTTGTGGTTGTAGACCAGCCTGGGCTCGATGAAGGCGTACGCCGGGAGCTTTCCCGCCTTCGCGTCGTCGAAGAACTCCGACATGTGCCCGAAGCGCCCGGTCCGCCAGTACTTCTCCAGCACCGGCGCGTGCAGGATGCCGGTGAGCGACACCAGCTGCATCTCGTCGAAGTACACCTTCCACGGGATGCCGGCATCCTCGAGCCGGTTGAAGATGGTCGGCGTGGGAGGCGCATCGAGCCACTTGTCGTAGCCGCCGCCGTGCTTGTTGGTGACGAAGCCGTGGGATGTCGAGGCGTGGAAGAACGACCGGTTGCAGTAGGTCTGCGACGGCACCGCAGCGAACCATGCGTCGAAGACCGCGAAACCCTTCGCGAGGGTCGACAGCACCGGCAGCTGCTCGGGGGAGAAGCCACCCATGATGTGCGAGGCCTCGTCGATCGTCGGCTCTTCGCCGTGCCGCAGCCGGGTGAGGTTGTTCCAGTAGTCGTGGAGGAATCCCTCCATCGTCGGTGCGGAGCCGGACGGCGGCGCGTTGAAGGGCGCGACCATGTCGCCCACCTGGCTCGCCGCATTGTCCCGCGGGTCGACGACACCGAACAGCTGCGTGTTGACGTGCGGGAACTCCTCACCGGGATCCGGGTCGGGCCGCGCCATCACGTCGTCGGTCGGCCCCGAGTACGCGTGGACGGCGACGCGCTCGCCGGAGGGAGCGGTGTTGGCGTAGTCGCCGAACGCGAGCCCGTCGAAGGTGGCGCCGTCGGGCAGGCTGTCGGGCGTGTAGAGCCAGCCCAGGAGGTTGTCGAAGGACCGGTTCTCGCCCATGAGGACCACGACGTGGTCGAATCCGGGCTCCGCGCGGGGCGGCACCGCACCGAAGTCGACAGACCCTTCGCGGTACCCGATCGTGTGGCCGAGGGACGCGCCGGCGGCCGCGCCGACCGCCCCACCCACGACGAGGCCGGCTGCGGCGACCCCGCCGAGCTTGAGGAAGTCGCGCCGCGAGCTCGCGTCGGTCGATGCGGGCGCACCGGAGTCATCGGACGTCTCGGTGCCGTCGACGCGCCCCGCCCCGGCGTCGTCGTGCTGGCCATGCCCCGTCATGGTGCGTCCAGACTAGGCCCTCGCGCGGGGTCAGGCCGTCAGGGAGGCGCGGGCCATCGAGTGGAGGATGCCGCGCACGTCGCGCTCGCCGGGTCGCGACCGCGACGCCCGCACGGTGTGGGGAGTCGAGTTGATGAGGCCGAAGCACGCGTGCGCGCGCACACGGAGGTCGTCCTCGTCGCGCTCCGGGTGGACGGTGGAGAGGATGCCGATCCATACCTCCACGTACTCGCGCTGCAGACGCCGCACGGTGTGACGGTCGTCGTCGCTGAGGCTCGCGAGGTCGCGATCCTGCACGCGGATGACGTCGGCGTCGCGCAGCGCGAACTCGACGTGGAAGGCGATGATCGCGTCCAGCTGCTCGTCCGCGTCAGGGTGGGTCGACAGCACTGCGCGACCGCCCGCGAGCAGCCGCTCGCTCACCTCGACGAGGATGGCGCCGAGCAGCGCCTGCTTGTTCGCGAAGTGACGGTAGAGCGCGGGCCCGCTGACCCCGACCGCGCCGCCGATGTCTTCGAGGCTGACGCCGCTGAACCCGCGCGCGGCGAAGAGCGCGGCCGCTTCGTGGAGGATCGCCGCGTGGCGGTCGGCCTTCGCGCGATCGCGGTCGGTGACACCGTTGGTCATCTCGTGCTCCGCTTGTAAATCCAGTTAAGGCTCGCTAACCTGAACCTCAGTTAGTGAACACTAACCAATTCGATCGCGTCCAGACAATGGATGTGATCCGATCGTGACGTCGACGAAGATGCGCGGGAGATCCGGATGAGCGTGCTGAGCACCGCCGCAGTGCACGACGAGGCCTTCGCGCGGACGCGCGACGCACAGCGGGAACTGGCCGAGAAGCTGCGTGAGCGGCTGGCCGCAGCATCCGTCGGCGGACCCGCCGCCGCCCGCGAGCGGCATGTCGCGCGCGGCAAGCTGCTGCCGCGCGACCGCGTCACACGCCTGCTCGACGAGGGGAGCCCGTTCGTCGAGGTCGCGCCGCTGGCCGCGGAAGGCCTCTATGACGGCGACGCCCCCGCCGCCGGCGTGATCGCGGGCATCGGGCTCGTGCAGGGCCGTCACGTGATGGTGGTGTGCAACGACGCGACGGTGAAGGGCGGAACGTACTACCCGCTGACCGTCAAGAAGCACCTGCGAGCGCAGGAGATCGCCCTCGAGAACCGCCTGCCGTGCGTCTACCTCGTCGACTCCGGCGGCGCGTTCCTGCCCATGCAGGACGAGGTCTTCCCCGACCGCGACCACTTCGGCCGCATCTTCTTCAACCAGGCGCGGCTGTCGGCCGCCGGCATCCCGCAGATTGCCGCGGTGCTCGGCTCGTGCACCGCCGGCGGCGCCTACGTGCCCGCGATGAGCGACGAGACGGTGATCGTGCGCGGCCAGGGCACGATCTTCCTCGGTGGTCCGCCGCTGGTGAAGGCGGCGATCGGCGAAGTCGTGACCGCTGAGGAGCTCGGCGGGGGAGAGCTGCACGCCCGGCGCTCGGGCGTCGTCGACCACCTCGCGGAGGACGACGAGCACGCCCTCGAGATCGTGCGCGACATCGTCGCGACACTGCCCGCGCCGGCCGCGCCCGCATGGGACGTCGTGCCGACCGTGGAGCCCGCGGTCGCAGCATCCGATCTCTACGGAGTCGTGCCCGTCGACGTGAACCAGCCCTACGACGTGCGCGAGGTCGTCGCACGGCTCGTCGACGGCAGCGAGTTCCACGAGTTCAAGCGCGAGTACGGCGACACCCTGGTCACCGGCTTCGCACGCATCCACGGCCACCCCGTCGGCATCGTCGCCAACAACGGCGTGCTGTTCAGCGAGTCGGCGCAGAAGGGCGCCCACTTCATCGAGCTGTGCGACCAGCGCGGGGTCCCGCTGCTGTTCCTGCAGAACATCTCGGGCTTCATGGTGGGACGGGACGCCGAGGCCGGCGGCATCGCGAAGGACGGCGCCAAGATGGTCACCGCCGTCGCCACCACGCGCGTGCCGAAGATCACCGTCGTCATCGGCGGGTCGTTCGGCGCCGGCAACTACTCGATGTGCGGCCGCGCGTACTCGCCGCGTTTCCTGTGGACCTGGCCGGCGAGCCGCATCTCGGTGATGGGCGGCAACCAGGCGGCGTCCGTGCTCTCGACCGTCAAGCGCGATCAGCTCGAGTCCCGCGGCGAGGAGTGGTCGGCCGACGACCAGGCGGCCTTCGAGGCGCCGATCCGCGCGCGGTACGAGGAGCAGGGCGGCCCGTTCTACGCGACGGCCCGCCTGTGGGACGACGGAGTCGTCGACCCGCTCGACACCCGCGATCTCCTCGGCCTCGCGCTCGACGTCGTCTCGCGCACCCCTCTTCCCGAACCGCGCTTCGGCGTCTTCCGGATGTGAGAAGGAGAAGTGCGAAGCATGCCCCCGGTCATTGAGCGAGCGAAGCGAGACGAAATGTTCGACACCGTCCTCGTCGCCAACCGCGGCGAGATCGCCCGCCGCGTGATCCGCACGCTCCGGCGCCTCGGTGTGCGCTCGATCGCCGTCTACAGCGACGCGGACGCCGACGCGCCGCACGTGCGCGAGGCCGACGAGGCCGTGCGGATCGGCCCCGCCGCTGCCGCGCAGTCCTACCTCGACATCGACGCCGTCGTCGGCGCGGCTGTCTCGAGCGGCGCGCAGGCGGTGCACCCGGGCTACGGCTTCCTCTCGGAGAACGTCGCGTTCGCCCGGGCATGCGCCGAGGCGGGCGTCGTGTTCATCGGTCCCGGCGAGCGCGCGCTCGAGGTGATGGGCGACAAGATCCGCGCGAAGGAGCACGTCGCCTCCCACGGCGTGCCGACCGTGCCCGGCTTCAGCGCGGCGGAGATGACGGATGCTGAGATCTCGGCGTCCGCCGAACGCGCCGGCTTCCCCCTCCTGGTGAAGCCGTCGGCGGGCGGCGGCGGCAAGGGCATGCAGGTGGTGCGCTCGGCGGCAGAACTGCCGGACGCCCTCGCAACCGCGCGCCGCGTCGCCGCGGCCGCCTTCGGCGACGACACCCTCCTGCTCGAGCGGCTCATCGAGCGGCCCCGGCACATCGAGGTGCAGGTGCTGGCCGACGCGCACGGGAACGTCGTGCACCTGGGCGAGCGCGAGTGCACGCTCCAGCGCCGGCACCAGAAGGTGATCGAGGAGGCGCCGTCGCCGGCTGTCGACGCCGACACCCGCGCCCGCCTGGGCGCGGCGGCCTGCGCGGCCGCGGCATCCGTCGACTACCGCGGTGCCGGCACGGTCGAGTTCCTCGTCGCAGCGGACCGTCCCGACGAGTTCTTCTTCATCGAGATGAACACGCGCCTGCAGGTCGAGCACCCCGTGACCGAGCTCGTGACCGGCTTCGACCTGGTCGAGCAGCAGCTGCGGATCGCCGCGGGGGAGCCGCTGGCGTTCGGCCAGGACGACGTGAGCCTGGACGGGCATGCGATCGAGGCGCGTGTGTACGCCGAGTCGCCCGAGCGCGGGTTCCTCCCCGCGACGGGGAAGGTGCTGGCGTGGCGGGCGCCCGCGGGCGTGCGCACCGACTCGGCCGTCGAGACCGCGAGCGTCGTGACGGCGGACTACGACCCGATGATCGCGAAGGTCATCGCGCGCGGCGCCGATCGCGCGGAGGCGCTCGCACGTCTCGACGGCGCGCTCGCCGAGACGGTGGTGTTGGGGCTCGATACGAACATCGGGTTCCTGCGCGCCCTGCTCGCCCAGGACGGCGTGCAGACGGGCGACATGGACACCGGCCTCATCGACCGGATGCCTCCGTTCGTCGCGCCGGCCCCGGGCGATCGGGCGCTGCGGGCCGCTGTCGACATCGCACGTTCTCGCCGAGATGACACGTCCTCGACGCACGGATCGTGTCGTCTCGGCGAGAGCACACGATCCGCGCACACGGGATCTGCCTGGCAGTCGCTGCCGGGGTGGCGTGCCGGTGCGCCCGCGGTGCCGACGCCTGCGGCGTTCCTCGGCGACTCGGGTGAGGTGAGCGTGGTGACAGACTCGGAGCGCGGGGACGCCGCTGCCGCGGCATTCGACGAGGACGGGGCGATCTGGGTGCACGCCGACGGTGGCACGCACCGGCTACGCCCACTGACCCGCCGCGCCGCGATGGAGCGACGCCTTGCGGCCCGCGAGCGTGCGGCCGCGGCATCCGATCCGGAACTGCGCGCCCCGATGCCGGGTGCGGTGGTCGCCGTGCACGTGACCGACGGCGCGCCGGTGACCACCGGCGACCGCATCGTCACCATCGAGGCCATGAAGATGGAGCACCCCGTCCTCGCCCCGCATGACGGCGTCGTGCGCGTCGACGTCGCCGTGGGCGAGCAGGTGCGCCGCGACCAGGTGCTGGCCCACGTCTCGCTCGACGACGACGCGGCGGCCGCAGCATCCGATCCTCCCGACGATTCCACCGCGGACGCCCACGAGGTACCCGCGCCGACCTCCTGACACCCAAGGAGCAGCAATGGACAGCTACGACACCTACGACCTCACCGACGACGAGCGCGAGCTCGCCGCGCTGGTGCGCCAGTTCGCCGACGAGGTCGTCGCGCCCGTCTCGTACGAGGCCGACCGCACCCACACCCTGCCGATGGACGTCGTCGCGCAGATGGGGGAGCTGGGGCTGTTCGGCCTGCCGTTCCCCGAGGAGTACGGCGGGCAGGGCGGGGACTACTTCGCGCTGTGCCTCGCGATCGAGGCGCTCGGCCGCGTCGACCAATCCCTCGCGATCACCCTCGAGGCGGGCGTCAGCCTAGGCGCGATGCCGGTGTTCCGCTTCGGCACCGAGGAGCAGAAGCAGGAGCTGCTGCCCGACCTGCTGGCCGGCACCGCGCTCGCCGCATTCGGGCTCACCGAGCCGGAGGCCGGATCCGATGCCGGGGCCACCCGCACCACCGCCCGCCGGGACGGCGACGAGTGGGTCGTCAACGGCTCGAAGCAGTTCATCACCAACTCCGGCACCGACATCACGCGGTTCGTCACGGTCACCGCGGTCACCGGCGAGACCGACGGCCGCAAGGAGATCTCGACCATCATCGTGCCCCACGGCACGCCCGGCTTCACCGTCGAGCCCGGCTACGACAAGGTCGGCTGGCGCGCGTCCGACACGCACCCGCTCACCTTCCAGGACGTGCGCGTGCCCGCCGCGAACCTGCTCGGCGTCGAGGGGCGCGGGTTCGCGAACTTCCTCCACATCCTCGACGAGGGCCGCATCGCCATCGCCGCTCTCGCGACCGGTGCGGCGGAAGGATGCCTCGACGCCGCGGTCGACTACGCCAAGAAGCGGACGGTGTTCGGCGACGCCCTCTCGACGCGGCAGGGGATCCAGTTCCTGCTCGCCCGCATGCAGCAGCGCGTGCACGTCGCGCGGCTCGCGTGGCACCACGCGGCGCGGCTGCGCGACGCGGGCAAGCCCTTCAAGACGCAGGCCGCGATGGCGAAGCTCACCGCGAGCGACGCCGCGATGGACAACGCCCGCGACGCCACCCAGATCTTCGGCGGCAACGGCTTCATGAACGAGTACCCGGTGGCCCGGCACTATCGGGACTCGAAGATCCTCGAGATCGGCGAGGGCACGAACGAGGTGCAGCTCCTGGTGATCGCGCGGGCGCTCGGCGTGGCGTGAGGGTAGCGTGACAGACGTGACCCCCGACGCCGCCCGGAACGACGCTCCCGCCGGCCCGGCGCGCGAGGTCGTGCAGCGCGGGCTGTACTACGACGAGCTCGAGGTCGGCGCGCGGTACCTGCACCGGCCGGGCCGCACGGCGACGGAAGCCGACAACGTGCTGTTCTCGTCGATCACCATGAACACGCAGGCGCTGCACCTGGATGCCGCGTTCTCCGCGTCGCAGCCGTTCGGACAGCGCCTCATGAACTCGATGTGGACGCTGGCGACGATGGTGGGGGCGTCCGTCTCGCAGATCACGCAGGGAACGCTCGTCGCCCAGCTGGGCCTCACCGACGTGTCGTTCCCGGCGCCGCTGTTCCACGGCGACACGCTGTACACCGAGACCGACGTGCTCGACAAGCGGCTCTCGGCGTCGCGACCGGGGCAGGGGATCGTGACCCTGCGGCACACCGGTCGCAACCAGCGCGGCGAGATCGTCGCGCTCGCCACGAGGACCGCGCTCATGTGGTGCTCGCCACAGAACCCGGAGGAGACCCGATGAGCTTCGACCTCGGCCCCGCGCTGCTGTTCTGCCCGGCCGACCGGCCCGAGCGGTACGCGAAGGCGTTCGACCGCGCCGACGCCGTGATCCTCGACCTCGAGGACGCGGTGGCGCCGGCCGACAAGACCGCGGCGCGCGGGCACCTCATCGAGTCGGAGCTCGATCCGGCGCGCGTCATCGTGCGCGTGAACCCGCCCGAGACCGACGCCTTCACGGCCGACCTCGCGACGCTGTCGCAGACGGACTACCGCCGCATCATGGTCGCGAAGTCCGAGTCGCCCAAGCGCATCCGGCGCATCGACGCACGGTTCGAGATCGTCGCGCTGTGCGAGACCGCGAAGGGCGTCGCGCAAGCCGACCGCATCGCCGCCCTCGACAACGTCGTGGCGCTGATGTGGGGAGCCGAAGAC
>DATEOM010000151.1:0-4690 GCA_035274105.1 Microbacterium sp. | reverse complement strand
CGGCCGAGACCGACGGCGGAGCGGGCGAGGTCTTCGGGGCGGCCGGCGTCGCGGCGGCCTTCTCGTCGTCGGCCGGGGTCTTGGCGCTCATGGGCTCCTCCACGGTGTCGTCGGTCGCGCTGACATCGTCTCCCGTCGCGGCGTTCTCCGCCAGCGCGGATTCCACGCCGTCGTCGGCGAGCTCGAGGTCGAACTCAGCCGGATCGAAGTCGCCGTCGAACTCGGCGTCCTCGAATTCCACGGCGTCGAAGTCGGCGATCGCGAACTCGTCGACGGCGACGTCCGCAGGTGCGGCCTCGGCGAGTGCGGGCTCCGCAACGGGCTCTTCGGCGTCGGCCGCGGCCGCACCTGCGGAGGTCTCGGCAGCGAAGGGCTCGGCCGCGCCGTGCTCGGCCGCGTCGTGCTCGGCCGCGTCGTGCTCGGCCACGTCGTGCTCGGCAGCGACGGCCTCGGCGGCGACCGGCTCGGCTTCGTCGGGGACATCCACCGGCGCCTCGGCCTCGGGCTCTGCGTCGTGCGCCGCTTCCTCGACCGCGTCGTCGGAGTGCTCGACCTCGATCTCGGCTTCGACGATCTCGGCGTCGGCGATGTCCTCGGTCGGCGGCGCAGGGGCGAAGCCCTCGCCCTCGACCGTCCACTCCTCGAGGTCGGCCGCGTTATCGACGATCTCGGCCTCGGTCGTCTCGGTGGAGAGCTCCTCCACCGGCGCCGCCTCGATCACCGGAAGGTCGGCGTCGGCGGGGATCTCGATGACGAAGGGCACCTCGTCGTCGATCACGCCGTCGTCGTCGAAGTCGTCGTCGGAGTCGGACGGCAGTTCGACGTTCACCTGCGCCGTCGCACCACCCAGGATGCCGAGACCGGTCGTGTCGATGCTGCCGGTGTCGGACAGCACGCCGTTCTCAGGCTCGTCGGGCGTGTGTTCGGTGCGATCGGGCGTCACAGCGGAGTTCTCCTGAAAGACGGCGCCAGTGCTCAATGCCGCGGGCGCTAGGGGCGGGTTGCCACCCTCCAGGCTACTGCGCCGGACGGATGACGACCAAAAGGTCGCCGGCGTCGACCTGCGCGGTCTCGGCGATCACGAGGCGCTCGACGACCCCGTCGACGGGTGCGGTGATGGCCGCCTCCATCTTCATCGCCTCGATCGACGCGACCGGCTGGCCGGCCGTGACCGTGTCACCCGCCTTCGCCTTGAGGGTGACGACGCCCGAGAAGGGAGCCGCGACCTGACCCGGCTTCGAGGTGTCGGCCTTCTCCGCCTGGCGCGCCTCGACCTTGATGCTCCGGTCGCGCACGAACACCGGTCGCAGCTGGCCGTTGAGCGTCGTCATGACCGTGCGCATGCCCTTGTCGTCGGCCTCGCCGATGGCCTCGAGCCCGACGTACAGCTGCACGCCCGGGTCGATCTCGGCGACGTGCTCCTCCCCCGGCTTGAGTCCGTAGAGGTAGTCGGGGGTGCCGAGGCTGGCGAGGTCGCCGTAGGTCTCGCGGTTCTTCTCGAACTCGCGCGCGGGCCCCGGGAACAGCAGGCGGTTGAGCGTGCGCCGGCGCGTCGCGGGGTCGCCCCCGAGGCCGTCCTGCTCGTCGGCGGTGAGCGGCGGGATCTCGATCGAGACCGTGCGCCCCTCGAGCACCTTCGTGCGGAAGGGCTCGGGCCAGCCGCCCGGCAGGTCGCCGAGCTCGCCCGCCATGAAGCCCACGACCGAGTCGGGGATGTCGTACGCCTGCGGGTTCGCCTCGAAGTCGGCAGGGTCCGCGCGCACCGCGACGAGGGCGAGTGCGAGGTCGCCGACGACCTTCGACGACGGCGTCACCTTGGGGATGCGGCCGAGGATGCGGTCGGCCGCGGCGTACATGTCCTCGATGAGCTCGAAGTCGTCCGCGAGACCGAGCGCGATCGCCTGCTGACGGAGGTTCGACAGCTGCCCGCCCGGGATCTCGTGGTGGTAGACGCGACCGGTCGGCGAGGCGAGACCGGACTCGAAGGGACGGTACAGGTGGCGCACGGCCTCCCAGTACGGCTCGAGGTCGCTGACCGCCTGCAGGCTGAGGCCGGTGTCGCGGTCGGTGTGGGCGAGCGCGGCGACCAGCGCCGAGAGCGAGGGCTGGCTCGTGGTTCCCGACATCGGTGCGGCCGCAGCATCCACCGCGTCCACCCCCGCGGCACTCGCGGCGAGCAGCGTCGCAAGCTGGCCGCCCGCGGTGTCGTGCGTGTGCAGGTGCACGGGCAGGTCGAAGTTCTTGCGCAGCGCCGTGACCAGCTTCGCCGCCGCAGCGGGACGCACGAGGCCCGCCATGTCCTTGATGGCGAGGATGTGCGCGCCCGACTCGACGATCTGCTCCGCGAGGCGGAGGTAGTAGTCGAGGGTGTAGAGCTTCTCGGACGGGTCGAGCAGGTCGGAGGTGTAGCAGAGCGCGACCTCGGCGATCGCGGTGCCGGTGGAGCGCACCGCGTCGATCGCCGGACGCATCTGCGACACGTCGTTGAGGGCGTCGAAGATGCGGAAGATGTCGACGCCGGTGGACGCGGCCTCGCGCACGAAGGCGTCGGTCACCTCGACGGGACGCGGCGTGTAGCCCACGGTGTTGCGGCCACGAAGCAGCATCTGGATCGGGATGTTCGGCATCGCGGCGCGCAGCGCCTCGAGGCGCTCCCACGGGTCCTCGGCGAGGAAGCGCAGCGCGACGTCGTAGGTCGCGCCGCCCCACGCCTCGACCGACAGCAGCTGCGGGGTCATGCGCGCGACGTGTGGGCCGACGCGCACGAGGTCGCGCGTGCGGACGCGCGTCGCGAGGAGCGACTGGTGGGCGTCACGGAACGTCGTCTCGGTGACGGCGAGGCCGCTCTGCGCTCGCAGCGCGCGGGCGAAGCCTTCGGGGCCGAGCTCGCGCAGACGGTCGAGCGTGCCCGCGGGCGGCGCCGCCGCGAGATCGATGGCCGGCAGCTTGCTGCCCGGCGACACCGACAGCGGCTTCTCGCCATACGGGCGGTTGACCGTGACGTCGCCGAGCCAGTTCAGGAGCTTGGTGGCACGGTCGCGCGACGGGTTGCTCGTGAGCAGCTCGGGCCGCTCGTCGATGAAGGAGGTGCTGACGTCGCCCGCGACGAAGGCGGGGTCGTCGAGCACGGCCCGCAGGAACGGGATGTTGGTCGCGACGCCGCGGATGCGGAACTCGGCGAGGGCCCGGCGGGCGCGCGCGACAGCGGCCGGGAAGTCGCGGCCGCGGCACGTGAGCTTCGCGAGCATCGAGTCGAAGTGCGGGCTGATCTGCGAGCCCGCGGCGGTCGTGCCGCCGTCGAGGCGGATGCCGGCGCCACCGGGCGAGCGGTAGGTGGTGATGCGTCCGGTGTCGGGGCGGAAGCCCTGCGACGGGTCTTCCGTCGTGATGCGGCACTGCAGCGCCGCGCCGCGCAGCTGGATGCGGTCCTGCGTGAGGCCGAGGTCGGCGATCGTCTCGCCGGCGGCGATGCGGATCTGCGACTGCACGAGGTCGACGTCGGTCACCTCTTCGGTGACGGTGTGCTCGACCTGGATGCGCGGGTTCATCTCGATGAAGACGACCTCGCCGGTGCGCGGGCCGGCGGTCTCGAGGAGGAACTCGACGGTGCCGGCGTTCTCGTAGCCGATCGACCGCGCGAACGCGACGGCGTAGCCGTGCAGCGCGTCGCGGATGGCGGGGTCGAGGTTGGGCGCGGGCGCGATCTCGATCACCTTCTGGTGACGACGCTGCACCGAGCAGTCGCGCTCGAACAGGTGCACGGTCTCGCCGGTCTGGTCGGCGAGGATCTGCACCTCGACGTGACGGGGTCGCTGCACCGCCTGCTCGAGGAAGACGCGCGCGTCGCCGAACGCGCTGCCGGCCTCGCGCATGGCCTCGGCCAGCGCGGGCGCGAGCTCCTCCTTGCGCTCGACCCGCCGCATCCCTCGTCCGCCGCCGCCCGCGACCGCCTTCACGAAGATGGGGAACCCGATGTCGTCGGCCTGGGCGAGCAGCGCGTCGACGTCGTCGGACGCGTCGGTGGAGCGCAGCACCGGCACGCCGGCGGCGATCGCGTGCTCCTTGGCCGTGACCTTGTTGCCGGCCATCTCGAGCACCTGCTTGGGCGGGCCGATGAAGGTGATGCCCGCCTCGGCGGCCGCCTGGGCCAGCTCGGGGTTCTCGGAGAGGAAGCCGTAGCCCGGGTAGATGGCGTCGGCGCCCGACTCCTTCGCGACGCGGATGATCTCCGACACGTCGAGGTAGGCGCGCACCGGATGCCCGGGGGTGCCGATCTGGTAAGCCTCGTCCGCCTTCAGGCGGTGCAGCGAGTTGCGGTCCTCGAACGGGTACACGGCGACGGTCTTCGCGCCGAGCTCGACGGCTGCGCGGAAGGCCCGGATGGCGATCTCTCCGCGATTGGCTACCAGGATCTTCGTGAACATGCAGGCCTTTCCGAGGGTTTCCGCACAGCGAACATTTAGGTATCGCCCGAGGTCTAAAGGTAACGTATCTGTTCGTGCACGTTCTCTCCGTCAGCTCCCTCAAGGGTGGCGTCGGCAAGACCACCGTGACCCTCGGACTGGCGTCGGCGGCCTTCGCCCGCGGCGTCCGCACGTTGGTCGTCGACCTCGATCCGCAGTCCGACGTCTCCACCGGCATGGACATCCAGGTGTCCGGTCACCTCAATGTCGCCGACGTCCTCGCCTCC
>DATEOM010000150.1:0-2166 GCA_035274105.1 Microbacterium sp. | reverse complement strand
GTCTGCCACGACAGGCCGCCGCCCGCGAAGACCGGACCCGCGAACAGGTACACCGTGATCACGAGCGCGCCGACGAGCGCCGAGGCGAAACCCGCCCAGTAGACCAGCCGCGACCCGTAGGCGGCCGTCGTGTACAGGACGCCGAAGATCGCGACGTCCGAGAAGCTCGGGGGTCGCCCGAGACCCATCTGCACGAGCGCGCCGACCCATGCGATGCCGAGGGCCAGCGCCGGTGACAGGCGGCGCAGCGCCAGCGCACCGCTGAACAGGGCGGCGATGAGCAGTCCCGAGACCGCGTCTCCGACCGTGCCCAGACTCGACCACGCGCCGGAGGCCACCAGGGCCTCGATCGGCCACGCGATCACGAAGAACACGACCGCCACGATGACGTCGACGACGATCTGGGACGTCTTCAGGCGGCGGAACACCGTCTCACGCTACGGGACGGCCCGGGCGGCAGCATCCGTCCTGCGTTGTATTCGCCCCGGGCGGGATCCGTCGAGCGATGTACGACGACGGATGCTGCGCCATCCCGTTCCCTCGACTCATAAGGCCTGCCCAGCCGACCATTGCGCTGCACCGGGCAAGGCTTTACTGTCGCGTCACAGGCCGAAACCGACAAGAAACGTCGGATCGACAGGATCGGGGTGCGGGGGCGCTCCGGCGATCCGACCCCTGCCGGTCCGAGCCTCAGGGACCCAGCCAAGGACGGACGGAGAACCATGACGACGGTACGCGCGGCGATTTCGCAGACCACCTGGACGGGCGACAAGGAGTCGATGCTCGACAAGCACGAAGGGTTCGCGCGGGACGCCGCGGCCCAGGGTGCGCAGGTGGTGTGCTTCCAGGAGCTGTTCTACGGCCCCTACTTCGGGATCACGCAGGACAAGAAGTACTACCGCTTCGCGGAGTCGTCCGAGGGGCCGATCGTGCAGCGGTTCGCGGCCCTCGCGAAGGAGCTCGGGATCGTGATGGTGCTCCCGATCTACGAGGAGGCCGAGACCGGCGTGTACTACAACACGGCGGTGCTGGTCGACGCGGACGGCACCATCCTGGGCAAGTACCGCAAGCACCACCTCCCCCATCTCGACCGGTTCTGGGAGAAGTTCTACTTCCGCCCGGGTAACCTCGGCTACCCGGTGTTCGAGACCGCCGTCGGCCGCGTCGGCATGTACATCTGCTACGACCGGCACTTCCCCGAGGGGTGGCGCGAGCTCGGCCTGGGCGACGCGCACATCGTCTTCAATCCCAACGCCACGAAGCCCGGCCTGTCGAACCGGCTGTGGGAGGTCGAGGGACCCGCCGCCGCGGTCGCCAACGGCTACTTCGTGCTGCAGCCGAACCGCGTCGGCCGCGAGGACAACGAGTATGGCGAGCTGGCGGTCGACTTCTACGGCACGAGCCAGGTGATCGACCCCCGTGGCAACTTCGTCGGCGAGCGCGGCTCGGGCGACAGCGAGGAGCTGCTGGTGCGCGATCTCGACTTGAACATGGTGCTCGAGATGCGCGACGACTGGCAGTTCTACCGCGATCGCCGGCCCGACTCCTACACGAAGATCGCGAAGCCGTAAGGGGGCGGGGCATGGCGACGACACTCATCAAGGGCGGCACCGTCGTCTCGGCCACCGGCCGGGGCGAAGCGGACGTGCTCATCGACGGCGAGACCATCGCGGCCGTGCTCGCGCCCGGCTCGCAGCTTCTCGGGACCGATGTCGCGGCATCCGTCGACACGGTCATCGACGCCACCGGCAAGTACGTGATCCCGGGCGGCATCGACGCGCACACGCATATGGAGCTGCCCTTCGGCGGCACCAACGCGTCCGACACGTTCGAGACCGGAACGCGGGCGGCAGCCTGGGGCGGCACGACGTCGATCATCGACTTCGCGGTGCAGCGCTACGGCGAGCGCGTGCAGGACGGCCTGGCCGCGTGGCACGAGAAGGCCGCGGGCAACTGCGCGATCGACTACGGCTTCCACCAGATCGTCGGCGGCGTCGACGACGACTCGCTCGCCGCGATGCGGGGTCTCGTCGACGAGGGCGTGTCGAGCTTCAAGCTCTTCATGGCGTACCCCGGCGTCTTCTACTCCGACGACGCGCAGGTGCTGAAGGCCATGCAGGTCTCGCAGGAGACCGGCCTGCTCACGATGATGCACGCCGAGAACGG
>DATEOM010000149.1:0-2645 GCA_035274105.1 Microbacterium sp. | reverse complement strand
TCGCCGTCGAGGTCGGCGCTCACGACCGGCATCACCGTCGTCACGGCGAGCGACTGCATCGCCGCCAGGAAGATCAGCGCGACCGCGCCGACGGTCACCCACAGGAACCGCGAGCTCCAGATGCCGGAGGCATCGGCGTCGACGGCGGCCGGAGTGGTCATCCGGCCAGGCTAACCCCTACGGCGGACACACCGGGCGCACCGACCGACCTGCGGTCACCCGCGGGCGAGCACACCGATCCGCTGCACCGCTTCGCGAAGCAGCTCGGGATCGCAGCCGAAGTTGATGCGCACGTACCCCTTGCCCTCGGTACCGAAGAGCGGCCCATGGTGCAGGGCGACCTTCGCCTCGCGGAGCACCTTGACGGCCGGGTTGTCGCCCCAGCCGTACGCCGAGAGATCGACCCACGCGAGGAACCCGGCATCCGGCGGCAGGTAGCGCGCCTGCGGAACGTGCTCGGCGAGAAGGTCGGCCAGCAGCAGCCGGTTGGCGTCGAGGGCGGCCAGCAGGCTCTCGAGCCACTCGTCGCTCTCGCGGGAGTACGCGGCGACGTTCGACAGCGCGCCGAACAGCCCGGTGCGCCACTCGACCTCCCAGGGCATGGCGCGCAGCTCCTTGGCCTGGGCGTCGCCGCCGCCGACCATCACGGCGCACTTCAGGCCGGCCAGGTTGAACGTCTTGCTCGCGCTCGTGACGGCGTAGCCGACGCGACGAGCGGACTCGGACGCGGTGAGGAACGGCGTGAACGGCCTCTGCGCGTAGGTCAGGGGTCCGTGGATCTCATCACTGATCACGGTGGCGCCGAAGCCCTCGGCGATGTCGGCCAGGGCCGCCAGCGTCTCGGGCGCGTGCACCGTGCCGGTGGGGTTGTGCGGGTTGCACAGCAGCACGGCGCGCGCACCGCCCGCGAGAGCGGCCTCGACGCCGGGCAGGTCGATCTCCCAGCCGGTGCCGCCCGCGACGAGCGGGACGCGCTCGACGACGCCGCCCGCCTCCTCCACGGTGTCGTAGAACGGCGGGTACACCGGCGGCATGACGACCACACGGTCGCCCGGCTCGATCACCCGGCGGAGGATCTCGACGACCCCCATCATGACGTCGCCGGTCCAGAACACGTGCGAAGGGTCGACGTTCCAGCCCCAGCGCCGCTCGGCGAAGCCCACGAAGGCTTCGCGCACCCCGGGCTCGGGCGGGGTGTAGCCGGTGTCCCCGAGCTGCACGGCGCGCGTCAGCACTTCCGTGATCGCGGGGGCGAGCGCGTAGTCCGTCTCGGCGACGAAGAACGGCAGCACGTCCTCCCCGTACTTGCGCCACTTCGTGCTCGTCCGTTGGCGCAGCTCGGCGATGGGCAGTGCTTGCAGGGGGGTGACGGTGACGCTCACCCGGAAAGCCTAACCAGCGCAGCGGGACGGCCGCCGTTGTGCGTCCTCGTGTGAAGCGTCAGATCGCGAAGCCGAGCGCGCGCATCATGTCGCGCCCGTCGTCGGTGATGCGCTCCGGGCCCCACGGCGGCATCCACACCCAGTTGATGCGGAAGCGCTCGACGATGTCGTCCAGCGCCTGCGCCGTCTGCTCTTCGAGCACATCGGTGAGGGGGCACCCTGCCGACGTGAGGGTCATGTGGATGACCAGCGCGTCGTTCTCGTCGTCCCACGCGAGATCGTAGATGAGGCCGAGGTCGACGACGTTGATCCCCAGTTCGGGATCCATCACGTCTTTGAGAGCCTCGGTCACCTCGTCGTACTTCTCGGGGGTGAGCGTCGCCGTCATGAGGTCGATCCTACGCTTCGCTGCCGACGGGGGCCTCGGCCGGCTCCGCTTCGCCCGCGGGCAGGAAGCGGTCGTAGCCCTCGTCCTCGAGGCGGTCGGCCAGCTCAGGGCCGCCCTCCTCGACGATGCGCCCGTTCACCATGACATGCACGAAGTCAGGAGCGATGTAGCGCAGGATGCGGGTGTAGTGCGTGATGAGCAGCACGCCGAGGTCCGTCTCGGCCTTGGCGCGGTTGACGCCCTCCGACACGATCTTCAGCGCGTCGACGTCGAGGCCGGAGTCGGTCTCGTCGAGCACGGCGATCTGCGGCTTGAGAAGCTCCAGCTGGAGGATCTCGTGACGCTTCTTCTCGCCACCCGAGAAGCCCTCGTTGACGTTGCGCGACGCGAACTTCGGGTCCATGCGCAGGTTCTTCATGGACGCCTTGACGTCCTTGGTCCACGTGCGGATCGAGGGCGCCTCGCCGTCGATCGCGGTCTTCGCGGTGCGCAGGAAGTTCGTGACCGTGACGCCGGGGATCTCCACCGGGTACTGCATCGCGAGGAACAGACCGGCGCGCGCACGCTCGTCGACCGACATCGCGAGGACGTCCTCGCCGTCGAGCGAGATCGAGCCGCTCGTGACGTTGTACTTGGGGTGTCCGGCGATCGTGTACGCCAGCGTCGACTTGCCGGAGCCGTTGGGGCCCATGATCGCGTGGGTCTCACCCGTGCGGATCGTGAGGCTCACGCCGTTGAGGATCGGCGTGGTGCCGGCATCCGTCTCGACCGTCACGTGGAGGTCGCGGATCTCGAGAACAGACATTCTTCAGTACCTTCTTCAGTTCACTTCGAGCTTGACGGTCGCGTCGATGAGCACGTCATCGCCGTCGACG
>DATEOM010000148.1:0-3108 GCA_035274105.1 Microbacterium sp. | reverse complement strand
AGACACCCTCGTCGAGCATGAGCTGGCCGAGGCGCACGAGATCGGTGGGGCGGAGGCGCAGGTGCGTGTAGCCGAGGTTCACCCCCTGCGGGTCGGCGGGCCAGGCCACTTCGGCCTCCTGGTACTCCTGGAGCAGCACCGCGGGGTCGTCGCCGGGACGGAAGCTCTCTTCCCACCGCGGTGTGGTGTCGATGTCGAGCGGGTCGAACAGCACCTCGTCCGCGAAGCGGAACGGAGACATCCCGGTCGCCTCGGCGACGATGGCGGAAAGAACATGCGTGCCCGGGTCTGAGAAGAGGAAGCGGCCGTCGCCGGCGCCACGGGTCGCCCGGTCCGCGAGGATCGCGGAGACCCAGTCCTGCTGCGTGTACAGGTCGGCGGGGCTTCCCCGGATATCGCGCTCCTCGGACATCGGCGCGAAGTTCGCCGTATGGGTGAGCACGGCTCTCAACTGGATGGCGGCTGTCTCCGGCGTGAGGACGCCTGCATAATCGGGGAGCAGCTGACCGAGCGTGGCGTCGACGCCGGGGATGAGTCCGCGATCGATGGCGATCCCGATGAGCGTAGAGGTCACCGCGCGGGTGACGCCTCGCACATCCCACGTGTCCTCCGCGGTCGCCTGCCGGTACTGCTCGAAGACGGGTTCGCCGTGCTGCTGCACGAGCACCGCCCGGACGGCGTCCTCGCCGTACAGCGTGCCGAAGATCGATTCGATGTCTTCGCGGATCGCATCGGCCGGCGGCGGCTCCTCCTCGGGGAGCGACAGGGAGGACGAACAGCCGGCGACGAGCAGACACGCGAGCACGGCGCACATCCCCGCGATCCGCGTGCCGGCACGACCGCGGGGATCGTGGTGGTCTCGGTGGGCCATGGATGCCTCCCACAGCGGTGACCCTGACCGCACGGTACACCCGCACCGAGCCCGGGAACAGCCCACGGCCGCGACATCCGCTCGCCGAGATATCAGACCAGCACGTCGGCCAAGTCGTAGGCGGCGACCACCTCGAGCTGTTCGTACGTGCACGAGCGCGGGTCGCGGTCGGGGCGCCAGCGCTCGAACTGCACGGTGTGACGGAAGCGCCAGCCTTCGAGCTGGTCGTAGCGCACCTCGAGCACGCGCTCGGGGCGCAGCTGCACGAACGACGAGTCGGCCCGGCCGGCCTGAAAACGGGACTTCTCGCCCTCACCGCGCAGCGCCTCGCCGTCGGCGTCGCGCTCGACGACGGGAGCGAGCTCGTCGATGAGCTCGAGCCGGCGGGCGTTGCTCCAGGCGGCGACGCCGCCCACGGGGTAGAGGGTGCCGTCGTCGGAGTACAGCCCGACGAGCAGCGAGCCGACGCCCTCGCCCGACTTGTGGATGCGGTACCCCATCGCCACGACGTCGGCCGTGCGCGCGTGCTTGATCTTGAACATCGTGCGCTTGCCCGGGGCGTACGGCTGGTCGAGCGGCTTCGCGACGACGCCGTCGAGCCCGGCCCCCTCGAACTCGGCGAGCCAGCGGCGAGCGAGGGCGGGGTCGTCGGTCGTGCGCGTGACGTGCACCGGGTCGGGCACGTCGCGCAACAGGTCGACGAGGGTCTTCCGGCGCGTCTCGAACGGCTCGTCCTGCAGGTCGCGGTCGCCCACGGCGAGCAGGTCGAACGCGATGAACATCGCCGGCGTCGTCTCGGCGAGCATGTTGACGCGGGATGCCGCGGGGTGGATGCGCTGCGACAGCGACTCCCAGTCGAGCCGGCGCCGGCCCTCGCGGTCGACCGGCACGACGATCTCGCCGTCGAGCAGGCACGGCTCGGGCAGGAGCCGGCTGAACGCCTCGACGAGCTCGGGGAAGTAGCGCGTCAGCGGCTTCGCGCCGCGCGAGCCGATCTCGACGTTCTCGCCGTCCCACGAGATCAGCGCGCGGAAGCCGTCCCACTTCGGCTCGTAGCTCAGCCCGCCCGCGACCTTCGCCGGATCGGGAACGTCGGGCACGGACTTGGCGAGCATCGGCGCAGGGATCTTGTACGGCATGCGTCTCATCCTGCCGTTCCCCGCCGACACCCGACACCCCGGGTCGGGGTCAGTGGCCCGCGATGGCCGCGGCGCCTCCGCCGTGGTGGAGGATTCCGCGGAACCACGCGGACAGCGGCCGGCCGGCGGGGCGCGCGGGCGCCTGGCCGCGCTCGGCGTGGGAGCGCATGAACTCGAGTTCGCGGGCGCGCTCGGCGACGCGCTGCTGGTGGATGATGTGGCCCGCGTAGGTGGTGTCGTACATGAGTGTCTCCTGTCTGCGGCGGAACTCTGATCGGTTCCGGTCGTGCTGACAGGTACGACTTTCCTCGCTAAGGCAGACGCCTCTCATCGGGCGATCGCCTTGTCTTGACGGCCGCAGGTACCTTAGGCCGGGCCCAGCGGGCGGGCAGGTCGACGCCGTCCCACACCTGCACTGCTCCCCAGGCCGCGGCGGCGATCGGCACGGCCAGCACGGCACCGACGATGCCGCCCAGCACCGTGCCGACGGTCAGCGCGACGAGGATCACGAACGCGTGCAGTTTCATCGAACGGCCCATGAGCACCGGTTGGAGGAAGTTGCCCTCCAGCTGGTTCACCAGCACGACGACAGCCACGACCAGCAGGGCGTTGACCCAGCCGTTGGCCACGAGCGCGACCAGCGCGGCGATGATGCCCGCGAGCGTGGCGCCGACGATCGGGATGAACGCCAGCAGGAAGGTCAGCACCGCGAGCGGGATCGCCAGCGGCACGTTCAGGATGAGCAGGCCGATGAGGATGCCGACGGCGTCCACGAGGGCGACGGTCGCGGTGCCGCGCATGTACGAGCCGAGGACGCCCACGGTCTTGTCGCCGATGCGCTCAGCCCGCTGGTAGTTCGCGCCGCGGAACGGGCGGAGCACGAACTCCCACATCTGCGGGCCGTCCTTCAGGAAGAAGAAGAGGATCGTGACCATCAGCACGAACCCCGTGACGAAGTTCACGACGGCGTTGACGCCGCGCAGGGCTCCCGACCCGAACTGGGCGCTGGTGACGAAGTCGATCACGGTCGCGAGCCACTCGTCGAGCTGATCCTGCGACGGCGCGAAAGGCAGGGTCTGCACCCACGCGATCAGCTCC
>DATEOM010000147.1:0-2254 GCA_035274105.1 Microbacterium sp. | reverse complement strand
CAATCTGCCCGGAGGCGGGTTCGCGGGCGGACTCGTCGCGGGCATGGCGCTCGTCATGCGCTACGTCGCGGGCGGTCGCTACGAGCTCGGCGCAGCCGCGCCCACCGACGCCGGGCGACTGCTGGGCACGGGCATGACGATCGCGGCCGCATGCGCGATCGTGCCGGTGTTCTTCGGAGACCAGCCGCTCACGAGCTACTTCTGGGAGTGGAACGTGCCGGTCGTCGGCCATGTCGAGTTCGTCACCTCGACGCTGTTCGACATCGGCGTGTACCTGGTCGTCATCGGCCTTGTGCTCGACGTGCTCCGCAGCCTCGGCGCCGAGGTCGACCGCCAGGCGCAGGAAGCGCGCGAGCAGGGGGTGACGGTCTCGTGAACGTGTCGCTCGTCCTCATCATCGTGATGGCCGTGCTCTTCGCGTGCGGCGTGTACGCCATGCTCGAGCGCAGCCTCACCCGCGTGCTGATCGGGTTCCTGCTGCTCGGGAACGCGACCAATCTGCTGCTGCTCATCGTCATGGGAGACCCCGGCGTCGCGCCGTTCTTCGGCTCGGCATCCGTCGGCGAGATGTCGGACCCGCTTCCGCAGGCCCTCACGCTCACCGCCATCGTCATCACGTTCGCCGTCTCGGCGTTCCTCCTCGCCCTCATCTACCGGTCGTGGCAGCTGGGCCAGGCCGACACGGTGACCGACGACGAGGCCGACCTCGAAGTGCGTGAGCGCAGCGCCGGGGCCGAGGAGGCGATGGACGAGGAGACCGAGATCGAGGACACCGACGACGACGCCACCACGGACTTCGTCGGCACCGACACGGCTCCGATCACGATCCTGGGTGCGCGCGACTTCGCGGGCCTGCGCGACGATGCGCCGGTCGACCGCCCCGATCAGGACCGGCAGGATCGGGGTGACGGCGCATGATCGAGATCGCCCCGGCCCTCGTCCCCCTCCTGGTCACGCTGCCGTTGCTCGGCGCCGCGGTCGCACTCATCGCCGGCCGTCACCGCAAGACCCAGGTCACGGTCTCCGTCGTCACGCTCAGCGCGGTCACCGTGATCGCGGCGATCCTGCTCTACGTCGTCGACACCGGCGACAAGCCGATCGCCGTGTCGGTCGGCGGCTGGCCGATCCCGTTCGGCATCGTGCTCTACGTCGACCGGCTCGCTGCGCTTCTCGTCGTCGTGTCGAGCATCGTGCTGCTCGCGGTCCTCCTGTTCTCGGTCGGCCAGGGGGCCGCGGACGGCGACGACGACACACCGGTCTCGATCTTCCACCCCTCGTACCTGATCCTCGGGGCGGGCATCTTCAACGCGTTCATCGCGGGCGACCTCTTCAACCTCTACGTCGGCTTCGAGATCCTCCTCGTCGCCTCGTACGTGCTCATCACCCTCGGGTCGACGGAGTCGCGGATTCGCACCGGGGTCGTGTACATCGTCGTCTCGCTGGTGTCGTCGATCCTGTTCCTCGCCGCGATCGCCATGATCTACGGAGCCCTCGGCACCGTGAACATGGTGCAGATCTCCGAGCGCATGGGCGAGCTGCCGCAGGAGACGCAGCTGATCCTGCACCTCATGCTGCTCCTGGCGTTCAGCATCAAGGCCGCTGTCTTCCCGCTGTCGTTCTGGCTCCCGGACTCGTACCCGACCGCGCCCGCGCCGGTGACCGCGGTGTTCGCCGGGTTGCTGACGAAGGTCGGCGTCTACGCCATCATCCGCACCGAGACCGAGCTGTTCCTCGACAACGACGTGAACCAGCTGCTCATGTGGGTGGCGCTCGCGACCATGATCGTCGGAGTGCTCGGCGCCGTCGCGCAGGCCGAGCTGAAACGGATCCTGTCGTTCACGCTCGTGAGCCACATCGGCTACATGATCTTCGGGCTCGCGATCGCGACGCCCGCCGCCATCGGCGCGACGATCTACTACATGGTCCACCACATCGTGGTGCAGACGACGCTGTTCCTCGCCGTCGGGCTCGTGGAGCGCGACGCCGGCTCGACGTCGATCCTTCGGGTGAAGGGCCTCATGAAGGCCGCGCCGGTGATCGCGGTGCTGTACTTCATCCCCGCGATCAACCTCGGCGGCCTGCCGCCCTTCTCCGGCTTCATCGGAAAGTTCGCCCTGTTCGACGCCGCGGCGCAGGTGGGCACGCCGATCATGATGGTGCTGATGGTGGGCGGCATCCTGACCAGCCTCCTGACGCTCTACGCGCTCATGCGGGCGTGGAACCTCTCGTTCTGGCGCGAGGACGAGGACTCGGC
>DATEOM010000146.1:0-4046 GCA_035274105.1 Microbacterium sp. | reverse complement strand
CCACGGCTTCGGGCTGGACGGCATGCGCGAGCGCGTGGCGCTCGCCGGGGGCGCGTTCCACGTCGCCTCGGCGCCGGGCGACGGTGCGACGCTGACGGTCGAGCTTCCGGCGGTGCCGCACGACGCCCCCGGCGTCGCGGGGGAGTCGGTGCGGGTGGCATCGACCGCGACGGCCGATGCGGCGACCGAGGTCGCGCGCAAGAACGGAGAGCGCGGATGATCCGGCTGCTCATCGCCGACGACCACCCCGTGGTGCGGGCCGGCCTCGCCGGGCTGCTCTCGGACGAACCCGGCTTCGAGGTCGTGGCCGAGGCATCCGACGGCGACGAAGCCGTGCGCCTCGCGGCCGCGACCCGTCCCGATGTCGTGCTGATGGACCTCCGCATGCCGCACGTCGACGGCGTCGCCGCCACCGCCCGGATCGCCGGGGGAGAGGCGGGTGACCCGCCGCCGCGTGTGCTGATCCTCACGACGTACGAATCCGACGACCAGATCCTCGCGGCCATCGAAGCCGGTGCGACGGGCTACCTCCTGAAGGCCGCGCCGCAGGCCGAGATCGTCGCCGGCATCCGCTCGGTGGCGGCCGGGCAGTCCGCGCTGTCGCCGCAGGTGGCGGTGCGGCTCGTCGAGCGGATGCGGCGCCCCGAGCCCGAGACCGTGCTCACGGCGAGGGAGCTCGACGTGCTGCGTCTGGTCGCCACCGGCCACAGCAACAAGCAGATCGCGGCCGCACTCGGCATCGGCGAGTCGACCGTCAAGACGCATCTGCTGAAGGTGTTCGAGAAGCTCGGAGTCGCCGACCGCACCCGCGCCGTGACCCTCGCCATGGAGCGCGGCCTGCTCGCGTAGCCGGAGAGCGCACTTTGCGTCCACGCGACGTCGAGCTGCGACGGGCCGCAGTGTGACGCTGAGGCGCTGACCCGTCACCGCTCCGATTCGACGCTGTCGGCAAGGCCTCCTACCCTTGACGCAGCATGGAACTCGACGAACTCGAACGGCTCTCGGAGCGGCATCCGGCATGGCGGGTTCTCCGCGCGCACAATGCCCCGCTGATCCTCTCCTTCCTGGGCAGCCGGTTCATCGACGACAATCGCGGTGCCGTGCCGCTGGGCGAGCTCGTCTCCGCACTCGACGACGAGCTGTTCGCGGTCCACCGCGTCACACCGGAGCGCTACCGGCAGGACGCGTCGGCGTACATCGACGAGTGGTCCGATCCGAAGGCAGGTCTGCTCAGGCGCTTCTACCCCGCCGGCTCCGAAGAGGTCCACGTCGAGGCGACGCCGGCGCTGGAGAAGGCGTATCGCTGGGTCGAGAGTCTGCGCACCCGGTCTTTCGTCGGCACGGAGTCGCGGCTGCAGACGCTCATCGACCTGCTGCGGCAGATCGTGCACGGTTCGCAGGCCGACCCGGCCGAGCGGGTCGCGGAGCTGGAACGACGCCGGGACGCGATAGAGAAGGAGCTCGCTGACGCGCGTGACGGCCGAGTCGCCGTTCTCGACGACACCGCGCTGCGCGAGCGCTATCAGCAGTTCGCGGCGACGGCACGCGAGCTGCTCGGCGACTTCCGAGAGGTCGAAGACAACTTCCGCACCCTGGACCGGTCCGCCCGCGAGAAGATCGCGGGATGGGAAGGCGGCAAGGGCGCGCTTGTGGAAGAGCTCGTCACGAGCCGTACCGACATCGCCTCGTCCGATCAGGGCCGCAGCTTCCAGGCGTTCTACGACTTCCTCCTCTCCGAAGGACGCCAGGAAGAACTCTCCGAACTACTCGATGCGGTGCATCGGATGTCGCAGCTCAGCGCCGACCGCCGGGTGCGACGTGTGCACTACGACTGGGCCGACGCCGCCGAGCGCACCCAGCAGACGGTGCGGGGGCTGTCCGAGCAGCTGCGTCGCTTTCTCGACGACCAGGTGTGGGTCGAGAACCGGCGGGTGCTCGATCTGGTCCGCGCGGTCGAAGCGTCCGCGCTGGCCGTGCGCGACCGTCCGCCGGCCGACATCGGGGTGCACGTCGACGAGCCGGGGCTTCCGATCGCGCTCGTGTTCGAGCGACCGCTGTACGACCCCCAGCCCGATGTCGTCGTCGACAGCATGCCGGCGCCGCGCGCGATCGACGAGGTCGAGATCGACGGTCTGTTCGCGCAGCGCTTCGTCGATACGGTGCGCCTGGTCGGGAACATCCGCGCCGTCGTTCCGCCGCGCGCGAGCGTGGCACTGGATGACATCGTCGCGCTCTACCCGATCCAGGACGGCGTCGCCGAGATCCTCGGCTATCTCGCGCTCGACGATGAGGATGTGGCCGTCGAGGTGGACGAGGGCGCCGGGCAGATGACCATCGAATACATCGACGCGGCGGGTGAGGCCCGCCGGGTGAGGATGCCGCGGGTGACGGTGACACGCCGATGAGAAGCGCCGACGAGCACGCGGTCGCGTCCGCGATCATCTCGCTCATGCGAGAGGTGGTCTACCGAGACGTCCCGGCCCACGAGGGGGTGTGGGAGGCGCTCTCGCGCCACCGGGCCCCCATCGCCGACCACTTCGCCGCGATCGGCGTCGACGTCGTCGTCGACGAGGCCGAAGGCTATGCCTACCTGCGCACCCGCGAGGCCGAGGAAGGCGAGGAGGAGCTGCCGCGGCTGGTGCGCCGCCGGAGTCTCACGTACAACGTCAGCCTTCTGCTGGTGCTGCTGCGGCGCCGCATGGTCGAGTTCGAGGCATCCGGTGAGGCCGGCAAGCTCGTGCTCAGCCGTGATCAGATCGTCGAACTGCTGCGGGTGTTCCAGGCATCGTCCACCAACGAGGCGCGCGTCGTCGAGCAGGCCGATCGCACGATCGCCCAGGTCGCCGACCTCGGTTTCCTCCGCGAGCTGCGCGGGCAGCGGGGCGCGTGGGAGGTGCGCCGTATCCTCAAGGCGTACGTCGATGCCCAGACGCTCGCCGACTTCGCCGCGCGACTGGCCGCATACGCCGGCGGCGAAGGCGCGGGGAGCGGCTCCGAGGCCGCACCCGCAGCATCCGTCGACGAGAATGCTGCCGTGGAGGACCCCGCAGCGATGCCAGGAGAAGAGCGATGAGCGACGCCCTGTTCTCGGCGCTGGAGGTCGACGACACGGCGACCGGACGGGCCGGCTACCGGCTCACCCACGTCGAGGTCTACAACTGGGGCACGTTCGACCGCAGCGTGTGGTCCCTGCAGCCCGATGGTCAGACGGCACTGCTCACCGGCGACATCGGCAGCGGCAAGTCCACGCTCGTCGACGCGATCACGACGCTGCTGCTGCCGGCCCACCGCATCGCCTACAACAAGGCGGCCGGGGCCGACACCAAGGAGCGCACGCTTCGCAGCTACGTCGAGGGGCACTACAAGTCCGAGCGCAACGAGGCGACCGGCGCCTCACGGCCCGTGGGCCTGCGCGACCACACGTCGTACTCGGTGATCCTCGGACGCTTCACCAATGTCGGGTACGGCGAGACCGTCACCATCGCGCAGGTGTTCCACCAGAAGGACCGCACCGGTCAGCCCGAGCGCTTCTTCGTCACGGCGGCCGCGCCACTGTCGGTCGATCCAGACTTCAGCCGGTTCGGCTCGGACCTGAAGGCCCTCCGCGGACAGCTGCGTGCGCGCGGCGCCGACATCGACAACACCTTCCCCGAGTACCACCGGCGCCTGCGACGGCTGCTGGGGATCCCGTCCGAGCAGGCGATGGACCTGTTCCATCAGACCGTGTCGATGAAGTCCGTCGGCAACCTCAACGACTTCGTGCGCGACCACATGCTCGAACCCGTCGACGCGTCGAACCGTGTTCGCGCGATCGTCGACCATTACGACAACCTCGTCACCGCGCACGCCGCGGTGCGCACCGCGACCGAGCAGCTCACCGTGCTCGGCCCGCTCATGGCCGCGGCCGACAAGCATGCCCTCGCTGTCACGCGGCACACCGAGCTCACCGACGAGCGCTCGGCGGTCGTGCCGTTCATCGCGGAGCGGGTGAGCGAGCTCGCCGCAGCGGGCGTCGCCGACGCCGAAGCCGAACTGTCTGCGGCGGA
>DATEOM010000145.1:0-7584 GCA_035274105.1 Microbacterium sp. | reverse complement strand
GCAGCTCGAATCCTTCGAGGGTGACGGATGCTGCCGGCCTGGCGATGGGCATGCGCTCAGCGTACGCCCGGCCGGCGACGCAGCGCGGCGGTCAGTGCGCGAAGCGCGCGGCCTGGCCGTCTCGAAGGACCGGGACGTAGGTGGACCGGGCGACCCGCGGCCGCCGGCGACGCGGTTCTGCCGGCGCCGCGTGGTGCGCCGTTCCCCGCATCGCGTCGCCCAGGGCGACGATCAGGGTCTCGATGTGCTCGCGCATTGCTTCTTCTCCTTGGTTCGCTTGAGAAGAGCGGCGGGCGTGTGCGCTGATACGTCCGTCTGTCTACGTGCTCGTCACGCTACGCCGGGGTTCCGACATCCCCGGCCGATTCTGCTGACCTGTCACGATGTGCCGGAGGCCTCAGCACCTCGTGACAGGTGAACGGTCATGCGAATCGGCTTCGGAGGTCAGGCGGGGAGCTCGGCGAAGGCGCGCACGGGGAAGGTGCCGAAGCCCTCGACGGCGGGCGGAGCCGCGGTGAACCGCGCCCCGCGCGGCGGCAGCGACCCGAGGTTCGTCAGGTGCTCGACGACGTGCACGCCGGCGCCGAGCAGCAGCGAGTGCGCAGGCCGCTCGCCGCCCGACTCGGTGTCGTCGATGTTCACCGAGTCGATGCCGACGAGCACCGCCCCGGCGTCGATGAGCCACTTGGCGGCCTCGCCCGTGAGGAACGGCGCCCCGGCTCCGTACTCCGGCTGCCCGAACCAGCGGTCCCAGCCGGTGTGCAGCAGGACGGCCGCGCCGCGCACGTCGCGATCGGCGAGCGTGGATGAACGGATGCCGCGGCGCACAGCATCCCACGCGTCCTCGAGGTGGAACACCTCGGCACGGAGGCCCACCAGCGACGACAGGTCGAGGCCCGCCAGGTCGCGGCCGTCGGCGTAGCGGTGGAACGGCGAGTCGAGGTAGGTGCCGGTGTTGCCGATCATGTGGATGACGTCCATCGCGAACTCGGTGCCCGGGGCGTAGCGGGCGCGCGAGTCCTCGCGGGTGAGGTGGGGCGTGATCGTGGGTGCGGGAAGACCCGGGTAGGTCACGAGCCCGGCCCGGATCGGGTGGCTGAGGTCGACGACGCGCGTCGCGCCGGTGGCCGGGGACGCGGCATCCACCCCCCTGCTGCCCCGATGCGGTTCTTCGACGATGCGGAGACCCCGCAGCTCCACCTCGTCGACCAGGGCGAGGCCGAGGTGCGCGATCAGGAGGAGAGCGATCTCGTCCTCGGTGGCATCCGCGCCGGGGAGGTCGAGCCGGAACCCCGTGCCGGCGAGGCCGCCGCCGTTGGCGAAGCGGATGTCGAAGTCGAAGTGGGCGCGGTATTCGGGCATGCGGTCAGCGTAGGGGCGCAGCATCCATCATCCAGCGGGGTGAGCCGCACAATGGCAGGCGATCCGCGCGACTCGGCAGGATCGCTCCGGCGCGCGTAGGGGGTAGGACCGGGAATCGCAACCCCGTCGGCCGATCCGCGCCTGGTCCATAGCGTGGGGCCATGGACACGTTCGACTTCGCCCCTCGACGCGAGAACGAGACCGACGGCACCGACATGACCGATGAGGAGAAGCGGCGCGATCAGCTGACGTCGGCACCGAACGCCGTGGAGTCCGACGCGGACCCGCGCATCGACGTGACCCATCGTGACGGCGTCACCCGCATCGACATCCGCGACGACGCCGACGTGCGGCCGGGCGATCCGACCCGCGACCCCGAGGAGTAGCTCAGGGCTCGACGAGCAGGTACCCGCGAGCGTCGTCGAAGCCCCCGATGACGAGCCCCTCGGCCAGGTGCCCGACGAGCTGATCGCGCACGTGCGCGCGCCAGACCGCGGCATCCACCGGCGTCTCGCGGCGGAGGGTCTCGATGTCGTGCGGGATCTCGACCGAGGCGACCACACGCTCGTCCTCGGGGGTGGGCACCGGCGGCGCGGCGAGCGCCCACGAGACCATGATGCGATCGGTCTCATCGCCGCGGTTCACGCCGTCGTCCATCGGGCCATAGTGGTTCACAAGGTATTCGGTGACCCGCGTGCCGAGCACGCGGAGGTTGAAGTGGGCGTTGCGCGCGACGAGCGGGTCGAACGTCCAGGTGATGTGACCGACGCCCCGCGCGAGGCCCCACTCCTGCTGATGCCGCTTCAGCACGCGGCCGAGCCCCTGCGCCTGGTGGTCGGGGAGGACGCCGGTGATGTGGCTGTGCATCGAGCGCGCGGCGGGCTCCGCGAAGAAGGCGACGGATGCCCCGACCATGCGCTCCTCGTCGTACAGGCCGACGGCGTAATTGCCGGCGTGGGCGAGCGCGCGCAGCAGGTTCGGCGGCATGCCGCCCCGGTCACCGCCCCACACCTCGGCGAGCACGGCCGACGCGCGGTGGACCTCTTCGACGGTGTCGAGGAAGCGGATGTCGATGCCGGGCGGGGTCGCGGTCTCGGCCATGTGCTAAGTCTGCACCCGCGAGCCCGGCATAACTCCTTCGATCCGGCCGGGGCACCACGGAATCCCGCAGGAAACGGCGGCCTGGACGCGCCATCGAAGGAGTTCTGCGGCGCCGGCAGCGGAGCCGGTGATCGCAGCCCCAGATAGCCTGAACTGATGGGCACGGGTGACGAGGACGCGAGAAGAAGACTCACCCGGATGCCTCGCCAGGGCGCCATCGTGGCGGTCCTGGCGATCGCGGGGCTCGCGTCGTCCTTCATGTTCACGCTCGTCGTGCCCATCCAGTCGAAGCTGCCCGAGCTCCTGAACGCGAGCCGCGACGACACCGCGTGGGTCGTGACCTCGACCCTTCTCGCGGCCGCGGTGATGACCCCGATCGCCGGACGTCTCGGCGACATGTACGGCAAGCGCCGCATCGTGCTCGTGCTGCTGGCGCTGCTGGTCGCCGGATCGGTGATCGCCGCCGCCTCCCCCGGCATCGTCGGCGTGATCATCGGCCGTACGCTGCAGGGCGCCGTGACGGGAGTGATCCCGCTCGGCATCTCGATCCTGCGCGACGTGCTGCACGAAGGCCGGGTGGACTCGGCCATCGCCCTCATCAGTGCGACGCTCGGCGTGGGCGGTGCGCTGGGACTCCCGATCAGCGCCTTCATCACCGAGCGCAGTGACTGGCACGTGCTGTTCTGGGTCGCCGCCGGCCTCGGCGCGATCGTGTTCGCCCTCGTGCTGTGGATCGTGCCGGTGAGCGCCCTGCGCACGGGAGGGAAGTTCGACTACCTCGGCGCGGCCGGCCTCGCGATCGGCCTCGTCGGCGTGCTGCTCGCGGTGTCGCGGGGCAACGAGTGGGGCTGGACCTCGCCCGTCGTGCTCGCGTGCGGCCTCGGCGGCCTCGCCGTGCTGCTGCTGTGGGGCTGGTACGAACTTCGCATCACGGACCCGCTGCTCGACCTCCGCGTCGCGGCGCGGCGCCCGGTGCTGCTCACCAACCTCGCCTCGATCGCGTTCGGCTTCTCGCTGTTCGCGTCGAACGTGATCTACCCGCAGATGCTCGAGCTGCCGACCGCGGCAGGCGGGTTCGGCCTGTCGCTCGTGGCCGCGAGCCTCATCGTGATGCCGGCAGGTCTCGTGATGATGGTGCTCTCGCCCTTCTCGGGGCAGCTCGCGCGCACGGTCGGGCCCAAGCTGCTCCTCGTGGTCGGCGCCATCTCGCTCGTCATCACCTACGGGTTCACCTTGCTGTTCGCGAGCGAGGTGTGGCAGATCCTCGTCGCGAACATCGGCATCGGCTTCGGCATCGGCTTCGGGTACGCCGCGATGCCGATGCTCATCATGCGGTCGGTGCCGCAGTCCGAGACGGGCGCGTCGAACGGCCTCAACGCGCTGTTCCGCTCGCTCGGCACCAGCACCGCCGCCGCCGTGATCGGCGCGGTGCTCGCGACGTTCGCTGTCGAGGTCGACGGCGTGCCGGTGCCGGATCCGGCGGCGTTCCACATCTCGTTCCTGCTGGGAGGGGCCGCGGCGCTTGTCGCGCTGCTGGTGGCGCTGTTCATCCCGCGCCGCCACGCGCCCGAGGAGCGGCATCCCGCCCTCCCGGAGTGACGGACTGCTGCACATTCCTGCGACCGCTGCGGCGCGCGACGGCGCAGTGGTCGCAGGAAAGTGCAGCAGTGGCGCAGACCCTGCGGGGCGGGGCTCCAGATCGAGAGCGAGCTGTGCGCAGCATCCGTCCGCACGTTCACGACCGACCACGCGCGCTCGTCGCGCGGCATCAGCCGCCGGTCGCCGTGGATCGCGATCGTCGTGTCGAAGTACCCGAAGCGCGCGAGCTGCGAGGTCACCTCGGCGAACTCCGGCAGCGGCGCCAGCAGATCGTGCGCGGTGGCCGCGTCGCACGCGAACACGAGATGGTCGAACGGATGCTGCGCCCCGGCGACCTCGACGAGCAGCGTGCTGTCGGCATCCCGCGTGACGGAATCGACCGGCGCGCCGGTGCGCAGGCTCGAGCGCTCGAGCGAGGCGACGAGGGCGTCGACGTAGACGCGGAGCCCGCCCGGGATCTCGCTCTGCTCGGGCGGCGTCAGCCCGCGCGGGAGGTTCGCGCCCAGGTAGTACAGCGCGTTGTACGCGGCGAACCGGCGGAAGTCGGAGAGGTCGACGCACCAGAACGCGAGCAGCAACGGGAAGAGGAAGTCGTCGACGAACGCCTTCGGCAGGCGCTCGCGCTCGACGTACTCGGCGATCGTCACGGTCGTGTCGTGCTCGGCGAGGAACGCCGGCAGCCGCGACAGGAACGCCCGGAAGCGCAGCAGGTGGACGATCGCGCGCGGCGTGAGCGACGCCCACACCGGCCGGCCGCGCCGGAACGGCGGCATGGCGACCGGCCGCGTGCCGTCGATCCGAGACACCGTCAGCGTCGCCGGGTACGTCGTGCGGGGCACCTCGAGCTCGTCCAGCAGCCGGTTGAACGTCGCGTACGCGGCGCTGCGCGCGAAGAACTGGAACCCGGCGTCGACGGCGAGCACTTGCCCGTCGACCTCGACGTCGACCGTGTGCGCGTGGCCGCCGAGACGGTCGTCCTTCTCGAACAGCGTGACGTCGTGGTCCTGCTCGAGCAGCCATGCGGCCGCGAGTCCCGCGGCGCCGCCGCCGATGATGCCGATCCGCATGTGCGCGCCGTTCTGTGAGCCCCCGCTCAGACTAGGGCGTTCGCCCCTGGGGCTATCGCGCCCGCGCACCCCGTCGCTAGCCTGACGTCAACCGGGGGCGACGGGAGCGGGCGATGGACGGACGTGAGCAAGGCTTTCAGGGGGACGACGCGACGCGGGGAGATCGCAAGCCCGAACAGGTACCGGTCGGCCCGCCCGACGGGGCCACGGCCGCCGCGGATGCCACCCGAACCGGCACGGTCGCCGCCGCGAGCGGAACAGTCCCCACCGCCCCTCCACGCGCCGCTGGCGCGTCGCGCGGAGCCTCCGGCCGCGAAGACGGCGCCGACCACGACACCCGGTTCTTCGGGCAGCCGTGGTCGCTCGTGCACATCTTCTTCGTGGAGATGTGGGAGCGGTTCAGCTTCTACGGCATGCAGGGGATCCTGCTCCTCTACATGTACTACTCCGTGGCCCAAGGCGGGCTCGGGATGCCGGAGGTCATCGCCACCGGCATCGTCGGCGCCTACGGCGGCACGGTCTACCTGTCCACGATCCTCGGCGCGTGGGTCGCGGACCGCCTGCTCGGCTCGGAGCGGGTGCTGTTCTACAGCGCGATCGTCATCATGGGCGGGCACATCGCGCTCTCGCTGCTCCCCGGCTACTGGGGGCTCAGCATCGGCCTCATCCTCGTCGCGGTGGGATCCGGCGGGCTGAAGGCCAATGCGACCGCCGTCGTCGGCACGCTCTACGCCCCCCGCGACGTGCGACGCGACGCCGGATTCTCCCTGTTCTACCTCGGCATCAACCTCGGCGCATTCCTCGGACCGATCCTGACCGGCTGGGCCCAGGTGACGTGGGGCTTCCACGCCGGCTTCCTGCTCGCGGCCATCGGCATGGCCGCCGGCCTCATCCAATACTCGATCGGGCGGCGCGGACTGCCCGCTCAGGCGAGCGTCGTCGCCAACCCGCTCCCCCGGGGCCGCTACGGCCTGTGGATCGGGATCGCCGTCGGCGCGGTGGCGCTGATCGCGGTATTGGTGCTGGTGCAGGTGATCCGCGCCGACAACCTCGCCCAGGTCGTCATCGTCGTCACCGCCGTGGCAGCGGTCGCCTACTTCGTCGTCATCCTGCGCTCGCGAGCCATCTCGGCCGACGAGCGGTCACGTGTGTTCGGCTTCATCCCGCTGTTCCTGGTGAGCGTCGGGTTCTGGTCGCTGTACCAGCAGCAGTTCACGGTGCTGACGATCTACTCCGACAAGCAACTCGACCGGACGATCTTCGGAGTGACGCTGCCGCCGTCGTTCGTCCAGTCGATCAACCCGATCTTCATCATCATCCTGTCGGGAGTGTTCGCGGCACTGTGGACCAAGCTCGGCGACCGACAGCCCTCCACTCCCGTCAAGTTCGGCCTCGCGTCGATCATCATGGGCATCGCGTTCCTGCTGTTCCTGCCGTGGGCGAACGGCGGCCCGAACTCGACCCCCCTCATGGCGATCGTCGGCATCCTGTTCGTGTTCACCATCGCCGAGCTGCTGCTCTCGCCGGTGGGCCTGTCGGTGACCACGAAGCTCGCCCCCGAGAAGTTCCACACGCAGATGGTCGCGCTCTTCTTCCTCTCGGTGGCGCTCGGCACTTCGATCGCCGGCTGGCTCGCCGGGTTCTACAACCCCGACGACGAAGTCCCCTACTTCACGGTGCTCGGGGCGATCGCGATCGTGCTCGGCCTCGCCCTGCTCGCCGCGGTCAAGCCCGTGCTGAAGCTGATGCGCGGCGTGCGCTGATTCGAATGGATGCTGCGGGCCGCGGCATCCGCGATTCGCACCGTCCGGCGATCCTCAGTCCGAGATGAGGGTGCCGCCGTCGATCACGATGTTCTGACCGCTCACGAACGCGCCGGCGGGCGACGCCAGCCATACGACGGCACCGGCGACCTCCGCCGGCGTCCCGAAGCGGCCGAGCGGCGTCTTCGCGAGGCGCACGGGGGCGGCGGACGGGTCGTCGGTGATCGGGCGGGCGAAGTCCGTCGTGATGACGCCGGGCGAGATCGCATTCGCACGGATGCCGCGTGAGCCCCACTGCACGGCCACGTTGCGGGCGAGCTGGGCGTTCGCGGCCTTCGTCACGCCGTAGCCCGACAGCAGGCGGTTCCCGCGCAGGCCCGAGAGGCTCGACATCACGATGAACGCTCCCCCGCCGCCTTCTGCCATCACAGGCAGCGCGAGATCGGCCAGCCGTGCGACCGAGCGCACGTGCAGGTCGAACATGCGGTCGAGCCGCTCCACGGCGTCGGCGTCCGGGTCGTCGAGCGCGGCGCCGGCGTTCGCGACGACGGTGTCGAGCCGCCCGAATCGCCGCACCACGGTGTCGACGAGGCCGGCGAGAGCCGCGGCATCCGTCACATCGCACGCGACGCCGATCGCGTCGGCGCCCTGGCCGACGAGGTCCGCCGCGGCGCGCTCGGGCTCAGACGAGG
>DATEOM010000144.1:0-2238 GCA_035274105.1 Microbacterium sp. | reverse complement strand
CTGGCTCGTGTCGCTCGGCATCATCGTGCTGCAGCGCGACCTCGGCACCGGCGTGCTCATCTTCGGCATGTTCGTCGCGATGCTCTACGTCGCCACCGGCAAGACCAGCTGGGTGCTCATCGGCGTCGTGCTCGCGGTGTCCGGCGCGTTCCTCGCGTCGCGGATCCTTCCGTACGTCGGCGCGCGCTTCAACAACTGGCTCGACGCGTTCAACCCCGAGCTGATGGACAACTCCAGCTACCAGCTCGTCAACGGCATCTTCGGCATGGCGAACGGCGGCCTGCTCGGCACCGGCCTCGGGCAGGGGCGGCCCTACCTCACGCCCGTCGCCGAGAGCGACTACATCCTCCCGGCGCTCGGCGAGGAGCTCGGCCTCATCGGCGTCTTCGCGATCCTCTGCCTGTACATGGTGTTCACGAGCCGCGGCATCCGCATCGGGCTCGCCGGCCAGGACGACTTCGGCAAGCTCCTCGCGACCGGCCTGTCGTTCACGATCGCCCTGCAGGTGTTCATCATGGTCGGCGGCGTCACCCGCCTCATCCCGCTCACCGGCCTCACCACGCCGTTCCTCGCCGCGGGCGGTTCGTCGCTCGTGGCGAACTGGATCATCGTCGCCCTGCTGCTGCGCATCTCCGACGCCGTCCGCAGCCGGCCCCGGGTGGTGATCGGCTGAGATGACCAAGGAGCTCCGCCGTCTCAGCATCCTGATGCTGGTCATGTTCCTGGCGCTGTTCGCGTCGACGAGCTGGATCCAGGTGATCCAGACCGACGAGCTCGCCGCGAACCCCGAGAACCGCCGCTCGCTCTATGACTCGTACGAGGTGCAGCGCGGATCGATCATCGCGAGCGGCTCGGCGATCGCATCGTCGGTGCCGTCCGGCGACCTCTACAGCTGGCAGCGCGTGTACACGGATGCCGACATGTGGGCGCCCGTCACCGGCTACATCAATCCCGCCCTGAACTCGGCGACCGGCATCGAGCAGGCGATGAACCGAGAGCTCAGCGGCACGGCGGGCTCGCAGTTCCTGTCACGCATCGAGCGCATCTTCACCGGGCAGCCCCCGCGCGGATCGAACGTCGTGCTGTCGCTCGACGCCGACGTGCAGCGCGCGGCGTACGAGGCGCTCGGCGACCTCCAGGGCGGCGTCATCGCGATCGAGCCGTCGACCGGACGCGTGCTCGCCATGGTCACCAGCCCGAGCTACGACACCAACGTGCTGGCCTCGCATGCCACCGGCGAGGTGAACGCCGCGTACGACGCGCTCGTCGCCGACCCCGGCAAGCCGCTCTCGAACCGCGCGATCGCCGGCGACCTCAACCCGCCCGGGTCGACGTTCAAGCTCGTCACGGCGTCGGCCGCGCTGGCCTCGGGGGATTACACCCCCGACTCGCAGCTCCCGAACCCCGCGACGTACCAGCTGCCGCAGTCGTCGAGCGTCGTGCACAACGCCAGCGGGGGAACGTGCGGGCCCGGCGAGACCGTCTCGCTCGCCGACGCGCTCCGGCTGAGCTGCAACATCCCGTTCGCCGAGCTCGCCGTCGAACTCGGCGACACCGCGATCCGCGAAGAGGCGGAGAAGTACGGCTTCAACCAGTCGTTCGAGCTGCCGCTCATGTCGACGCCGTCGGGATACCCCCGCACGATCCAGGACGACGCGCAGACCGCGCTGAGCGGATTCGGCCAGGGTCAGGTGACGGCGACGCCGCTGCAGATGGCAATGGTGTCCGCGGGGATCGCGAACGACGGGATCGTGATGAACCCGCGCATGGTGGATCGCGTGATCGGCCCGGATCTGTCTGTTCAGAAGACCTTCGACGACAGTGAATTCGGGCGGGCGCTCGACACCGACCTCGCCGACGAGCTCGTCGCGATGATGGTGGCGAATGTCCAGGACGGTGCCGCGTCGGGTGCAAGAATAGACGGGGTCGACGTGGCCGGAAAAACGGGAACCGCGGAGAACACGGGCGATGAGCCGTACACGCTCTGGTTCACCGGGTTCGCACCTGCTGCCAACCCCGAGGTCGCCGTCGCCGTGGTCGTCGAGGACGGCGGCAGGCAAGGACAATCGGGCAGCGGCAACACCATCGCCGCTCCTATCGCGAAGAAGGTCATGGAGGCGGTGCTGGGACGATGAGACCGACGCAGGGCGTGACCTTCGGCGGCCGATACGAACTCGATTCGCGCATAGCGATCGGCGGCATGGGCGAGGTCTGGGAGGCGACAGACCACGTCATCGG
>DATEOM010000143.1:0-4057 GCA_035274105.1 Microbacterium sp. | reverse complement strand
TCGGCCTTCGTGCGCGCACGGCCGTCGCGGAGGATCTGGAAGATCTCGCCCGCACCGTTGCCGCCGGCGGCTCCGCTGCCGCGTACTGCGTCGACCATGGCGACAGTAAAGCACACGCTTGTGGTGCCGGCGCCACCGACTCCGCCCGTTCGCGGCTCGAGGAGGCCACCGCCGTCAGCCGGGCACCCGCGCGCCGCGCGGCGGCCGCATGGACCCGCCCCATGAACCCGCCGCCGACGAGTCCGGTACGGACCGTTCCGACGACAGTGTCGATGACTTCCGTAGTCATGCGGCGATCTTGGCACGCACGAGGGGACTTTTGCTAGTGCTCCGTCAAAAGTAATCGCGTTGTGATCTCAAGTCATGCTGACTCCGGCCAGAAGCCCGTGCTTTACTGTCGCCATGGTCGATGCAGTGCGCGGCAGCGGAGCCGCAGGAAGCACCGGCGCGGGCGAGATCTTCCAGATCCTCCGCGACGGCCATGCGCGCACCAAGGCCGAGCTCGCGATGCTGACGGGCCTCGCCCGGTCGACGGTCTCGAGCCGCGTCGACACCCTGCTGGCCTCGGGACTCCTGCGTCCGGCGGGAGAGGCCGCCTCCACCGGCGGCCGTCCCCCGGCCCGCGTGGCGTTCAACCCGCTGGCGGGCGTGGTGATCGCCGTCGACCTCGGCGCGACCCACGCGACGGTCGCCGTCGCCGACCTCGCGGCGAGCATCCTCACATCCAAGACCCACCCCCTCGACATCGCCGACGGCCCCGAGGCGGTCCTCGACGCGGTGATCACGGAGGGGTCGGCACTGCTCGATCAGCAGGGCATCGCCGCGTCGCGGGTCGTCGGGGTGGGCATCGGCGTGCCCGGACCCGTCGAGCACTCGACCGGCCGCCCCACCAACCCGCCCATCATGCCGGGGTGGGACCGCTTCGACGTGCCGCACTACGTGCAGCGCACGTTCGACGTGCCCGTGCTGGTCGACAACGACGTCAACATCCTCGCGCTCGGCGAGCAGGCGCTGAGCTGGCCGGGTGTGGCCGACCTCATCTTCGTCAAGGTGTCGACGGGCATCGGCGCCGGCATCATCTCGGGCGGCGCGCTGCAGCGCGGTGCGCAGGGGTCGGCGGGCGACATGGGGCACGTGCAGGTCCCCTACAGCCACGACTCGCCCCGGCCGCCGGGCGACCAGCGCGACCTCGAGGCCGTCGCGAGCGGCACTGCGATCGCCGCCGACCTGCGCGCGCAGGGCATCGAGGCCTCGGGCAGCGCCGACGTCGTCACCCTCGTGCGCGCCGGCCACCAGGCCGCGATCACGGCGACGCGGCAAGCCGGCCGCGAGGTCGGGGAGGTGCTCGCGACCGTCGTCAACATGCTCAACCCGTCGGTCATCGTGATCGGGGGAAGTGTCGCCCGCGCGGGAGAGCACCTGCTCGCCGGCGTGCGCGAGGTCGTCTACCGCCGGTCGATCCCGCTGGCCACGCAGCACCTGGGCATCGTGCAGTCGCAGGCCGACGAGACGGCGGGTGTGCTGGGGGCGGCGATCATGGTCACCCAGCAGGTGCTCTCCCCCGCGGCCGTCGAGACCCGCGCCGCGCGAGCGTGACGCGGCATCGACGTCGTGCGACACCGGTAGCACCCGCGTAACACGGGCGAGACGAACGCAGGGTTGACTGTAGACACCGGGTTCAGTTCTGGTGCCGACGGCGGCACGCCCGCGGAAGGAGCGCACGATGAGGATCCGACCGCTGCGATCGGCACCCGAGGCCCCGCTCGCCTCCGTCGAGGCACCGCCCGCCGAGATGCGCGCGATGCTCGTCGACGCTCCCGGCGACGCGGACGTGCTGCGCGCAGCATCCGTCCCCGTCCCCTCGCCCGTGCTGAGCGAGGTGCTCGTCCGCGTCGTCGCGGCGGGCGTGAACCCGATCGACGCCAAGACGCGCGGCGGCCGAGGCGTCTCGGGCGCCATCGCGGGGTACCCCGCGACCCTGGGGTACGACTTCAGCGGCATCGTCGTGAAGAGCCCCTACGAGGCGCATCCGCTCGCGCCGGGCACCGAGGTGTTCGGCATGACGTCGTTCCCGCGCACCGGCGGGTCGTACGCCGAGTACGTCGTGGCGCCCTCGCTCTCGGTCGCCCGCAAGCCCGCCTCCCTGTCGCATGTCGAGGCTGCCGGCGTGCCGCTGGCCGCGCTCACCGCGTGGGGCCTCGTCGTCGAGACCGCGCGCGCGCACGAGGGGCAGCGCGTGCTGATCCACGCCGGCAGCGGCGGGGTCGGCCACTTCGCGGTGCAGTTCGCCGCGTACTTCGGCGCGCACGTCACGGTCACCGCCTCCGGTCGCAACGCCTCGTGGCTGCGCGAGCTCGGCGCCGCCGTCGTGATCGACTACACCACGACGCGATTCGAGGAGGTCGTCGGCGAGGTCGACGTCGTCATCGATCTCGTCGGCAACGTCTACGCCGACACCGGCACGCGCTCGCTCGAGGTGCTGCGGCCGGGCGGGCTCTACGTGCTCGTGCCGACCGGGTCGTGGCCCGGCTACGCCGAGGCCGCCGCCGAGGCGGGCGTGCGCACCACCTCGTACAAGGTGATCCCCGACGGCGGGGCGCTCGCGACCATCGCCCGTCTGCTCGATTCCGGCTCGATTCAGGTCTACATCGAGCAGGTCTTCGACCTCGCCGAGGCATCCACCGCGCACCGCGCGATCGAGACCGGGCACACGCGCGGCAAGGTCGTGCTGCGCGTCAGCGACGGCTGACCCGCCGGCCCGGCTACCCCGCGGGGGCGAGCACGCGGCGCCCTTCGGCGACGATCGCGTCGGCGATGGCGTCGAGCAGCGGCGAGCGCAGGTTCCACTGCTGCCAGTGCAGGCCGACGTCGACCGCCGGCCCGCCCAGCAGCACGAGCTCGCCGCGCTCCAGGGCATCGTGCGACTGGAAGCGCGGCAGCATCGCCCACCCGAGCCCCATGCGCACGGCCGACGCGAAGTCGTTCGACGCGGGAACGTAGTGCCGCGGCGGCTGCGCCGGATCCACGCCCTGCCGCGCGAGCCACTCGTTCTGCAGGTCGTCGCGCCGGTCGAAGTCCACGAGCGGGGCGTGCGCCAGCGCCGTCGCCCGGTCGCCGCCGAGCCACCGCGACGCGTACGCGGGCGTCGCGACCGCCTCGTAGCGCATCGCGCCGAGCGCCGACGCGCGGCATCCCGCGACCGGCGCGGCGCGCGAGGTCACGGCGCCCATCACGGTTCCCGACTCGAGAAGCCCGGCGGTGAAGTCCTGGTCGTCGCGGTGCAGATCGAAGACGACGGGATGCTGCTCCGCAAGGCGCGCGAGAGGCTCGAGGAACCACGTGGCCAGCGAGTCGGCGTTGACGGCGAGCGGCACGACCGTGAGCGCGGCCTCGTCGTCGCCGGCGCCGAGCTCGGCGAGGGCGTCGTGCTCGAGCAGCGCGGTCTGCCGCGCGAGCCGGATCACCGACATGCCGGCCTCCGTAGGCCGCACCGGCTTGGAGCGCACGAGCACGAGCCGCCCGAGCTGCTCCTCGAGAGTCTTGATGCGCTGGCTCACCGCCGACGGCGTGACGTGCAGTCGCCGCGCAGCCGCGTCGAGCGTGCCCTCGTCGACGACGACGGCCAGTGTCTCTGCCAGTTCGAACGGAATACGCATGTTAAGTCCGGCTAATGGTACTGAAGATCCGTGAGCTGGACTACGGATGCTGCGGCTCGTAGCGTCGAGTCGTGCTCTCCCCCGTCCTCGCCGGCCTCGGTCTCGGCTTCTCGCTCATCATCGCCATCGGCGCGCAGAACCTGTTCGTGCTGCGCCAGGGGCTGCGCCGCGAGCACGTCCTCGCCGTCGCGGCGATCTGCGCGATCTCGGACGCCGTCCTCATCGCCCTGGGCGTCTCGGGTATCGGGCTCGTGCTGCAGGCCGTGCCATGGCTGGTCGACGTGGTGCGCTGGGCGGGCGCGCTGTTCCTCGTCGCGTACGGCGTGCTGGCGGCGCGGCGCGCCTGGCGCCCGTCGGGCCAGACGCTGGGCGGCGACGACGCCGCCGCCCCGGGCTCGGCC
>DATEOM010000142.1:0-2506 GCA_035274105.1 Microbacterium sp. | reverse complement strand
CGGGCGCCGAGTTCGAACATCACGGGGGCGAGCCGGAGTCGCTCGATGGCCGACCGCACTGCTTCGCGTTCTTCCGCGAGCTCGCGCAGAGTCGAGCTCACGAACACCCGGATCCGCTGGTCGGGCGTACGGATCACGGGGGTCCGCTCGAGGCCCGTCACCACGAAGGGACCTTCTCGCGGAGGTCCGCGTCGGCGTCGGGCAGTGCGATCGCGATGGCCTCCGCCAGCCCCATCTCCCGGCCCGCCCGTTCACCGGCCTCGACGCTCTCGCGGTCGACGGCCCGCAGAGCCTCGAGCGGCGCGAGGTGCACGGCGAAGCCCTCGATGTCGTAGATGCCGGTCGTCTCGCGGATCGTCGCCGCCACGGCGGCCAGTGCGCCGGCGCGCCACGCGTCGCCGTGGGAGGCGGCGATCGCGCACATGCCCTCCAGCCCATAGGTGGCGCCGTCGACGAAGTGCAGCCGGATCGACAGCAGCAGCGTCAGCAGGAACTCCTGCTCGGCCTCGTCGCGCTCGCCCAGCACGAACCGCAGACGCGCGCGGTTGTTGCCGGCCACGACACGGGTGAACGCGTCATCGGCGGCGTCGGCGATGTCGACGGCCCGACCGAGGTGCTCGAGCGCCGCCGGGATGTCGCGGCGGAGCATGCCGAACTGGCCGAGCACCGTCTCGGCGAGGGACTCCGCCCACGTGTCGCCGAGCTCGTGGAGCGTCGCGATCGCCTCGCCGATCTCAGCCCGGAACACGTCTTCGTCGAGGTCGGTGAACTGCAGTCGCGTCGACGCCTTCGCCGCGAGCGCCATCGCGGCCGACCGCTCGTCGCCGCTCTCGGTGAACAGGCGGACGACCTCGCCGAGGCCCTCCACCACCTGATCGCTCGGGCGCTGCCACAGCTCCGCCCACAGCGGGAAGAACGTCGCGATCGCGCGCGTGCGCGAGGTCAGCGGCATCCGCTTCTCGAGCAGTTCCAGCATCCACAGCCGCACGTCGGCGAAGTACCCGCAGATCCACCAGTAGGGCAGCATCGTCCACGCGAAGTCGCCCGCGTCGTCGAGCCGGTTCATGGAGACGAGGTGGCGGGCCGCCGCGCGCAGGTTCGGCACCTCGAGCCCCAGTTCGGCGACGGCGTCGATCTGCTCCGCGCCGCGCAGCCGTGGTGCGACCCGGTGCACCAGGTCGAGGTAGTAGTCGGCGTGCGCGATCCGCATCGCGTCGGCAGCGCTCCGCGACTCGAGCGTCTCGAGGGCGTACTCGCGCACGATCGCGAGCAGCGAGAACACCGAACGGCCGCCGGAGTCGATCCGCTGCACCAGGGATGCGTCGATCAGCGCGGCGAGCGTCTCGATCGTCTGAGAGCCCCACGAACGGTTCTCGCCCACCGCCTCGACCGACTCGAGGCTGAACCGGGCGGCGAAGACGCCGAGGTCCTCGAGCATCGCCCGCTGCTCGTCGGCCAGCAGGCCCACGCTCCAGTCGATGGTCGCGCGCATGGTGCGATGACGGTCGGGGAGATCGCGCACGGAGGTCGACAGCAGCGGGAGGCTGTGCCCGAGCCGCTCGGCGACGTCGTGGGGCGAGAGGAGCCGGATCTTCGCCGCGGCCAGCTCGATCGCGAGCGGCAGCCCGTCGAGCTGCCGGCAGATGGCGATGACGTCGGCCGCGTTCTCGGCGGTCAGCCGGAAGCCGGGAAGGGCGGACGCGGCACGCTCGGCGAACAGCACGCACGCCGACGAGGCCTGCGCCTGCGCAAGGGTGGCAGGCACGTCGGGCGCGGGCGTCTCGAGCGTCTCGACCTCGAACACGCGCTCCCCGCGGATGCGCAGCACGATGCGGCTCGTCACCAGGAAGCAGGCGCGCGGCGCCAGCGTGTACAGCCGCACCAGGACAGGCGCCTCGTCGATGATCTGCTCGAAGTTGTCGAGCACGATGAGCACGTGCCGGTCGCCGATGGCCTGCGCGATCCGCTCTTCGAGCGTGGCCGCGCCGGTGTCGCGCACACCGAGGATGTAGGCGATCGTGGGCAGCAGCAGGCCCGGCTCGAGCACCCCCTCGAGCGGCACGAAGTAGACCCCGTCGGGGAACAGGTCGGTGTTCGCGTGGGCCGCCTCGATCGCGAGCCGGCTCTTGCCGATGCCGCCCGGCCCGATGAGGCTCACGACGCGGTGGAGGCCGCCGGCCAGGAGCGCCCGGATCTCGGCGAGCTCGCCCTCGCGGCCGATCGTCTCGGTGTACGGCTCGGGCACGCGCGCGGCGAGCGAGATCTCGGCGGCCGTCGCAGGCTCGGTGCGCCGCGACTGGTCGAAGCGTTCGGCGAGGAGCATGGCGAGGTCGCCGGCGACCTGGTCTTCGAGGTCTTGGGTGTCGTGGAAGTGGAGGTAGGCGGCGGTGTCGTCGGCTTGGATGCGGGCGATGAGGTCGGTGAGCCGGTCGTCGCGGGTGTCGGTGTCTTTGACGTAGATGAGTTTGGGCATGCCGGCGGGGGCGAGGTTGTATTCGTCTTCGAG
>DATEOM010000141.1:0-2511 GCA_035274105.1 Microbacterium sp. | reverse complement strand
GTCCCAGATCGCGACGCCCGCGATCACGAAGCCGACGATGATCGAGAGGATCTGCCCGACCTCGTCGCCGCCGTCGGGGATGATCGTCGGGAAGTACGCGGGATTGATGAGGCGTCCCTCGAAGAGCAGCCACAGCGCCGGAACCGCGATCACCAGATTCAGGATGCCGTTGGCCACCGCAAGGCCGACAGTCCAGCGTCCGATCGCGTAGACGACGATCGCGAGCACGGCTTCGAGTGCCATCACGACGAACAACGCGAGGATCCACCAGGGCCAGAGGCCGGGGTCGAGGAACGAGAGCCCCGGTTCGGTGGGCACGAAGCCGACGAACAGATCCCACAGCACGACCCCGGCCATGATCCCGAGGAACGCCAGCGACGCGATCATGTCGCCGAGCCCGACGCCCTTCTGACGCGGCTCGGGGAGCTGGTCGGGCGTCCAACGCTGGCCGTTCATCGTGTCGTGGCCGGTGCGCTCGAGGATGACGAAGACGAGCGTCGTCCAGAACGCGAGGTGCACGACCACCGAGAGCAGCAGCGGCACCAGCGCGCCGATGATCTCGCCGAACGACGCACCGTCGAGCACCATCGCGAGCGAGACGCCGAAGGCGGCGCACGCGGGCACGATGGAGAGCAGCAGCTTCAGCAGCCGCCACCAGTCGAGGAAGTAGCGCGGTCCGACGAGCCACAGCGGGCGGTCGGTGTACTGCGCTGCGAGCTTGTCGGGGTCGCCGAGCTCGATGAGCACGGCACGCTCGGCGTCGTCGCGCTGCTCGCCCTGCTCGACGCGGGCCTCGACCTGGTCGTCGATGGACGCACGCAGCTCGGCGGCGAGGTCGGTGCGCTGCGCCTCGGGCACCGTGCGCATGGCGGCGTCGACGTAGCGGTCGGTGAGGGTGGCGGTGGCGGTCATGTCAGTTCTCCTCAGTGCTGATCGCAGAATCAGGGAGGGCGTCGATCGCGGTGGCGATCGCGCGGAAGTCGTCGGTGAGGGCGGCAGCCAGCCGGAGGCCGGCGGGACCGGTGCGGTAGAACTTGCGCGGGCGGGACTCGTCGGTGTTCCACTCGCTGGTGAGATACCCCTGCTTCTCGAGGCGTCGCAGCAGCGGGTACAGCGTGTTCGCGTCGGTCGGGAAGCCGCGCGTGCCCAGCTCTTCGAGCAGCCCGTACCCGTACCCCGGCGTCTCGAGCAGCCGCAGACACGCGAGCACGACCGTGCCGCGCCGCAGCTCCTGCAGGTGCGTCTCGAGGATCTCGGATTCGCTCATGCCTCACACCATACTGTGCGTCACACACTATAGTCAACGGCACTTTATAGTTCTGGTCTTTTGTCACGAGTGAACGGCGACCGTGAGGGCAGACTGAGCATGTGACCACCACAGCTCCGCTCCCCCCGCTGGCCGAGATCCTCGACACCGCCCACGTGGTGGCGTTGCCGCTCGCCACGCGGTTCCGCGGCATCGACGTGCGCGAGGCGCTCCTCTTCGAGGGCCCCGAAGGCTGGGCCGAGTTCTCTCCCTTCGCCGAGTACGACGACGCCGAAGCCTCGACGTGGCTGGCTGCCGCCATCGAGGATTCATGGATGCCGCGACCCGCCGCTCGCCGGGAGTTCATCGGCGTCAACGCCACCGTGCCGGCGGTGGCGGCAGCATCCGTCCCGTCCGTGCTCGCGCGGTTCGACGGCTGCCGCACGGCGAAGGTCAAGGTGGCGGAGCCCGGTCAGGTGCTCGCGGACGACGTCGCGCGCGTGCGCGCGGTGCGCGAGGCCATGGGGCCCGAGGGCCGGATCCGCGTCGACGCGAACGGCGCGTGGAACGTCGACGAGGCCGAGCACGCGGTGCACGCGCTCGCGGAGTTCGACCTCGAGTACGTCGAGCAGCCGTGTGCGAGCGTCGAGGAGCTCGCCGAACTCCGCCGGCGCGTGAAGTACATGGGCATCCCGATCGCCGCCGACGAGAGCGTGCGCAAGGCGGCCGATCCGCTCGCGGTCGCTCGGGCCGGCGCGGCGGACCTGCTGGTGATCAAGGCGCAGCCGCTCGGCGGCGTGCGGCGCGCGCTCGAGATCGTCGAGGAGGCGGGGCTTCCCGCGATCGTGTCGAGCGCCCTCGACACCTCGGTGGGCCTGTCGATGGGCGTCGCGCTGGCCGCAGCGCTCCCCGAGCTCGACCACGACTGCGGGCTCGGCACCGCGTCGCTCTTCACCGCCGACGTGGCGGACCCGCCGCTGATCCCGCGCCACGGCTCGCTCACGGTGGGCCGGGTCACGCCGGACGCGGCGCTGCTCGACGCGCACGCGGCATCCGCCGACCGCCGCCAGTGGTGGCTCGACCGCCTCGCGCGCTGCTACGAAGTGCTCGACTCCGGCAGCTGAGCGGCGGGCGGGGCGAGGTGCGGACGCGGCTCGGCGCGTTTCGTCTCGCTCGTTCCTCGCTCGCTCAACGACCGGCGGGAGTCGGACGCGCGCGTTTCGTCTCGCTCGTTCCTCGCTCGCTCAACGACCGGGGGGAGGCGG
>DATEOM010000140.1:0-4912 GCA_035274105.1 Microbacterium sp. | reverse complement strand
GGCTCCGTCGGTGGCAACGATGTAGCGGGGCGCGTCGGTCACTCGGGCAAGGCTACCCGCCCGCCGCGCCCTCGCCGTCCGCCCGGGGCCCCGGCCCTTCGTCGCCGGGAGCGTCGCGCCCTGCCCGCCACTCGGCCGCGAGCTGCGGCATCCGTTCCGCGAGATACCGCAGGAAGTCGGCGATCTCGTGGGCCCGCGCGGCCGAGGCGGGGGCCGCCGGATTCTCGTCGGCGATGCGATCGAGCGACGCCGCCAGGGTGCTGTACAGCGGCGCGTTCGCCGTGATCATGCCCGACCACGAGTCCTCGGCGAGGTCATAGCGGTCGCGTCGATCGCCCGGGCGCGACAGCCGGTGGATGAGCCGCATCGAGACGAGGTAGCGCACCGCGCCCGACACGGCCGCCGCCGAGACACCGAGGCGGTCGGCGAGGTCGGCGGCGGTGTAGCCCTCGTCGGGCGAGCCGGCGAGGGCCATCATGACCCGCGCCGGCATGCGCGGCATTCCCACGGCGGTGAGCATGGCGGCCGCCTGCTCGGCCGCCTCGGTTCCCGGGTGGTTCATCGTCACCTCGGTCTCACCCGGCCGAGGCCAGCTCGCGGCGCCGCATCAGCGCGAGGGATGCCGCGGCGCCCACCGCCGTCGCCAGCACCAGCCACCAGAGCCCGCGCAGGTCGATGTCATCGCCGTCGACGAACGGCGTGACCGCGATCGGCGACAGATGCACCAGCCACTCGGGGAACTGGAACAGCGGGCCGAACAGGCCCAGCATCATGCCCAGCAGCACGAGCGACCAGCCGAGCGGGATGGTCGCGCGCGGCACCAGCACGAACGCCAGTGCGGTGACGACGAGGAAGACGGATGCTGCCGCCACCTGTCCTGCCCCGGTCACGAGCACCGTCCGCATCAGCGCCGGGTCGCCGTCCTGGCTCGCCAGTCCCAGCGCGGCGCCGCCGATCGCCGCCGCGACGACGAGGACGATGCCGAGGAGGGCGACGAGCAGATAGCCGGCGAGCCAGCGCACGCGGCCGACCGGCGCGGCCAGCAGCGGCTCGGCGGTGCCGTGCGCCTCCTCCTGCCGTGCGCGGCACACGATCTGCACCGCGCAGCAGGCCGCGAGCACCCCGAGCATGGTGAAGAAGGTCGTGATCGTGCCCTGCTCGACGCTGCCCTCGCCCGAGATCTGCCGCAAGATGGCCTCCACGGCCGGGTTGGAGGCGCCCACCTCCTGCACGATCGTCGCGAGCGAGGTCGAGAGCATCCCGGTGAGCAGCCCGCCCACTGCCCAGCCGACGACCGCGCCACGCGTCAGCCGCCACACCAGTCCACCGGGGGTCGACAGCGCCGGCGAGGCCGTCGCACGACCGAGACGCTCCGCGACGAAGCTGCCCCCGAGATCGCGGGCCGACACCATCACCGCCGACGCGACGATGAGCAGCAGTCCCGCGCCGAGGCACAGCAGCGCGGGCCACCACAGGTTCTCGTCGAACGCGCGCGTGTTCTCGCCCCAGCCGAACGGCGAGAACCACGTGAGCCACGAGCTCTTCATCCGCGTGAGGTCATCGCTCGGCGTGCCCACGGCATTGCCGATGCCGGAGATCACGAAGGTGACGACGATCGCCCAGACGGCGATCGAGTTGGCCCCGCGCGAGGTGCGCATGAGCTGCGCGGTGAAGAGCCCGACGCCGAGGAACGTCACGCCGACGGCGCCGGTCGCGACGCCGGCCAGCAGCGCACCCTCGACGTCGAGTCCGACCGCGAGGAACGCCGCCGCCGTGAGCGCCGCCAGCAGCGCGTTCGCGAGCACCCCGTGCAGCGCCGTCGCCGCGAACGGCATCGCGCGGCCGGCAGGGGAAGCGGCGACGAGCTCGGCGCGACCCGCTTCCTCGTCGCCGCGCGTGTGGCGCACCGCGAGGAAGGTGCTCATGAACGCGGCGAGCATCGCGAGCCAGGGGAAGATGAGGAACACCATGAACGCGCCCTCGCCGGCGCCGGAGGGCAGGCCGCGGAACAGCAGGATCACGGGGTTGGCGAGCGCCGCGGCGAGCAGCGACGTGCGGTCCTGCTCGGTGCCGTAGGCGTCGCTGACGCCGACGAACGACGCGTACGCGAGCAGCGCGGTGCCCGCCGCCCACAGCAGCACCTGCAGCCAGTCGCGCCGCGCGCGCTGGCCGAGGAGCGCGAGCAGGCGGCTCATCGTCCGCGCCCGTCGCCGTTGCCCTCCAGCGCGACGAGGTCGTCGCCGTAGTGGCGCAGGAACAGCTCCTCCAGCGAGGGAGGCGCGACGCGGAGCCCGGTGACGTTGCGCGCGGCCAGCTCGGGGAGCATCCCGGCGACCGCGTCGCTGTCGACCGTGAGGCGCACCCGGCCGTCGTCGGCCACGATGTCGTGGGCACCCGGGATGCCCGCTGCGGCCGCAGCATCCGTCCCCTCGAACGAGACCTCCGTGCGCGTGAGGTGACGCAGCTCCGCCAGCGTGCCGGACTCGACCACGCGCCCGGCGCGGATGATCGAGACGCGGTCGCACAGCTGCTCGACCTCCGAGAGGATGTGGCTCGACAGCAGCACCGTCGCGCCGGCCGCCCGCACGCGCGCGATCTCGTGCCGGAACATGACCTCCATGAGCGGATCGAGGCCGCTCGTCGGCTCGTCGAGGATGTACAGGTCGGCGGGCACCGCGAAGGCGGCGATGAGCGCCACCTTCTGCCGGTTGCCCTTCGAGTACGCGCGGCCCTTCTTGCGAGGCTCGAACTGGAAAGCCTCGGCGAGCCGCTCCCTCTCGGCCGTGTAGGCCTTGTCATGCCGGGAGGCTCCTCGCAGGCGCGCCATCAGATCGATCGCCTCGCCGCCCGAAAGGTTCGGCCACACGCTGACGTCTCCGGGCACGTACGCGATGCGCCGGTGCAGAGCGACGGCGTCGTTCCACGGATCCTGACCGAAGACGGATGCTGCGCCCCCGGTCTTGCGCGCGAGCCCGAGCAGGATCCGGATCGTGGTGGACTTGCCGGCGCCGTTGGGCCCGAGGAAGCCGTGCACCTGGCCTTCGTCGACGGTGAGGTCGAGCCCGTCGAGCGCGCGGACGCGGCCGTAGTGCTTGGTGAGGCCCCCCGTGCGGATGACTGTGGTCATGGCGCAGACGCTACGCCCGATTCACAATCTTCTGAATACTCCTCACGCTTTCCTCACGGCCGGCCGCCGCTCTGCGTTGAGATGTATACCTAGAGCCGTGTTTTTCCGTGCAGATAGCATCGCAGCCGGTTTTATGTATACACTGGCCGAGGTGTCGAACGAGGAGGTGATGCGAATGCGTGCCAGTGACCGTGCGTACGCGACCCTCCTCGACGAGATCCAGTCCGGAGTCCTGCGGCCCGGAGCCGTACTCGGCGAGGTCGAGCAGGCCGCGCGCCTCGGCGTCAGCCGCACGCCGCTGCGGGAAGCGCTGGGCCGGCTCGCCGCCGACGGGCTCGTGGCGCAGCAGTCGCCCCGCGTGACCGTGGTGACCGCGATCGACGCCGACGACATCCGTGAGATCTTCGAGGTGCGCCGCGCCCTCGAGGAGTCCGCCGCGCGGCTCGCCGCCGAGCGGGGGGATGCCGCCGCTTTCGCCGACCTCGCCCACGAGTTCGCCCGGGTCGACCTCGATCTCGACCCCGACGGCGGCGCGGCGGGCGCCGACGGACGCGACGCCTATTACGCGCTCATCGCGGACTTCGACCTCGCGCTCGACGCCGCGGTCGCGAACGACTACCTCACCGCGGCGCTGCGCACGGTGCGCACCCATCTCGTCCGGGTGCGGCGACTCGCGCGCGACAATCCCGCCCGGCTCGCAGCATCCGTCGCCGAACACCGTCTGATCGCCGCGGCGATCTCGGCGCGCGACGCGGATCTCGCCGCCCACGCGACGCACGTGCACCTGCACAACGCGTTGCACAGCATCCTCGAGTCGCTCACCACGGCGGCTCCCGCGAACTCTCCCGCGCTCGACCTGAAAGGCCAGCCATGACCGTCATCCACCATCTCCGCGTCCACCGCAGCGACGAGCATCTCGCGCGTGAGGATCAGCTTGCGTGGCACATCGCCGAGGTCGCCGCCGACCCCGTCGACGTCGAGCCCGCGGTCGTCGACATGATCATCAACCGGGTGATCGACAACGCGGCCGTGGCCGCAGCATCCCTCACCCGCGCGCCGGTGAGCGCGGCCCGCCAGCAGGCCCTCGACCACGCGGTCTCGGTCGGCGGCTCCGGCGCCACGGTGTTCGGCTGTGCCCTCGACCGCAGGACGAGCCCGGAGTGGGCGGCGTGGGCGAACGGCGTCGCGGTGCGCGAGCTCGACTACCACGACACGTTCCTCGCGGCGGAGTACTCGCACCCGGGCGACAACATCCCCCCGATCGTCGCGGTCGCGCAGCACGTCGGCGCCGACGGCGCCGCGCTCGTGCGGGGCCTCGCGACCGGGTACGAGATCCAGATCGACCTGGTGCGCGCCATCTGCCTGCACAAGCACAAGATCGACCACGTCGCCCACCTCGGCCCGTCGGCCGCGGCCGGCATCGGCACCCTGCTCGGCCTCGACGTCGAGACGATCTACCAGGCCGTCGGCCAGGCGCTCCACACGACCACCGCCACGCGCCAGTCGCGCAAGGGCGAGATCTCGACCTGGAAGGCGCACGCTCCCGCCTTCGCCGGGAAGATGGCGGTCGAGGCCGTCGACCGCGCGATGCGCGGCGAGACCTCGCCCAGCCCGATCTACGAGGGCGAGGACGGCGTGATCGCGTGGATGCTCGACGGACCGGATGCCGCCTACGAGGTGCCGCTCCCCGCGCCGGGCGAACCCAAGCGCGGCATCCTCGATTCGTACACGAAGGAGCACTCCGCCGAGTACCAGGCGCAGGCGTGGATCGATCTGGCACGCAAG
>DATEOM010000139.1:0-5526 GCA_035274105.1 Microbacterium sp. | reverse complement strand
CCGCGGTGCGCAGCGACATCCGCACCGCGCCGGCTCCCGCCGCGCGCGCACGGCTGATCCCGGTGCTGCTCACCTGCCTGGCGCTCACATGGCTCAACCCGCACGTGTACCTCGACACTGTCTTCCTCCTCGGCACGGTCGCCAGCACGCACGGCGACCAGCGCTGGCTCTTCGCGGCCGGTGCCATGGCTGCGAGCGTGATCTGGTTCTTCGGCCTGGCCTTCGGGGCGCGCCTGCTCGGCCGGTGGCTGTCGACGCCGCGCGCCTGGCGCATCCTCGACGCGGTGATCGCGGTCGTGATGATCGCCCTCGGCGTGTCCCTCGTCCTCCCCCACTGAGCGGGGCCGAGACCGTCAGCCGTCGATCTGCTGCTTGCGGGCGAGCACCAGGGCGCGCACGACGTCGTCGGGCAGCGGGTGCTCCGGCTGGTAGCGGATCGTCCCCTTGTCGAGCCCGATGCCGGGATGCCCGGCGAGCGCGTCAGCGACGGCCGACACCGCGGCGGGACTGAACGGGTAGACGCCGATGTGCTTCTTCGCCCGCATGACCGACACCAGCGGCTTGCCGCGGTACACGAGTGCCGGCATCCCGTATCCGAGCCCCTGCTCCGCGTCGGGCGCCTCTTCCCGCGCGAGGTCGTAGATCCGCTCGACCGACGGCCGGTCGGCCGCGTCGAGTCCTGCCAGGAGTTCGTCGACGGTTCCCATGTCGGCATCCTTGCCCACAGCGCCCCGTCGCGGCAAGGCGGGCGATTCGGCAGGATGGGCGGCATGAGACGCGTGCACGTGACGGTCCGCGGCGACGTCCAGGGCGTCGGCTACCGCTACACGATGCTCATGGTCGCGCGCGAGGCGGGCGCGGCCGGCTGGGTGCGCAACCGCCGCGACGGGTCGGTCGAGGCCGAGGTCGAAGGCACGCCGGGTCAGGTCGACGAGGTGCTCGCGTGGATGGCCGAGGGCCCACCCGGTTCCCGCGTCGAACAGGCGACGGTGACGGATGCTGCCACCACCGGTGAGCGCGGCTTCGAGGTGCGTCCGACCGGCTGAATCCGGTCATCCGTCGAACGGTCGCAGGATCCGGTCGATGAAGCGGCGGGTGCGCTCGTGCTGGGGGCGGCTGAACAGGTCCTTCGGCGCACCGCGCTCGAGGACGGAGCCGCTGTCGAAGAAGAGCACCTCATCGGCGACCTCTCGGGCGAAGGCGAGCTCGTGCGTGACGATGACCATCGTCCAGCCCTCCTCCGCGAGCTCCTTGAGCACGAGGAGCACCTCGCCGACGAGTTCGGAGTCCAGGGCGCTCGTGGGCTCGTCGAAGAGCAGCAGCGACGGCTGCAGGGCGAGGGCACGCACGATCCCCACCCGCTGCTGTTGCCCGCCCGAGAGCTCGAACGGGTACGCGTCGCGCTTCTCGCTCAGCCCCACGCGGTCGAGGAGCGCCTCGGCGCGCGCGATCGCCTCGGCCTTCGGCACGCCGTGCGCGTGGACGGGCCCCTCCGTGACGTTCTGCAGCACGGTGCGGTGCGGGAAGAGATTGTGGTGCTGGAACACCATCGCGGAGCGGTCGCGCAGTGCGATCTTGTCGGCCTTGGAGACCGATGCCGCGAAGTCGACACGGGGTCCGTCGGCGAAGGCGACGGTACCCGCCTCCGGCGTCTCGAGCCCGTTGAGCGAGCGGAGCACCGTGGTCTTGCCCGAACCGCTCGGGCCTATGAGCGCGACGACCTCACCGCGGCGCACCTCGAAGTCGACGCCGTCGAGCACGCGGTTCGTGCCGAAGCTCTTGGTGAGGCCCGACACCTCGAGGAGCGGGCGATCGTCGGCCGGAGCCGGCGGGGCGAGTGCGTCGTCCGCGGGATCAATGGGCGACATAGCGGTCGAGCCTCCTCTCGATCGCGCTCTGCCCGGTGGAGAGCACGAGGCAGATCAGCCAGTAGATGAGGGCGGCCTCGAGATAGATCGCGAGGACCTCGAACGAGAACGCGGCGATCTGCTGCGCCTTGCGGAACATCTCGGTCACGAGGATGGTCGACGCCAGCGACGTGTCCTTGACGAGCGAGATGAACGTGTTCGACAGCGGCGGCACCGACACCCGCGCCGCCTGCGGCAGCACGATCCGGGTCAGGGTCTGCGTCTGCGAGTAGCCGACGGTGTGCGCGGCCTCCCACTGGCCCTTCGGCACCGACAGGATCGCGGCGCGCACGATCTCCGCAGCGTAGCCGCCGACGTTGAGCGAGAACGCGATGATCGCGGCCGGCCAGGGGTCGATCACGATGCCCACCGACGGCAGCCCGTAGAAGATGACGAACAGCTGCACTAGCAGCGGGGTGCCCCGGATCACCGAGACGTAGAACCGCGCGATGCCCGACAGCACGGGATTGCCCGACAGGCGCAGGAGCGCCACGGCGATCGCGATCACGAGTCCCAGAGCGAATGAAGAGAGAGCGAGGGGGATCGTTCCGGTGATCGCGGCGAGCAGCAGCGGCCAGAACGAGTCCACCAGCAGCGCCCAGGTGGTGCCATCCATGCGGGTCCTCCCTACGCGGCACGACGCCGCCGCCCGCCCACGGTAGGACGAGCGGCGGCTCGAGGGCTACTACTGGGTGACGTCGGCGCCGAAGTACTTCTCGCTGATCTCGGCGAGCACGCCCTCTTCGCGGAGCTCTGCGAGGGCACCGTCGATCGCCTCGACGAGCGCCTCCTTGTCCTTCGTGAACGCGAAGGCGCTGAGGCTCGGCTCGTCCGTCTCGGCGGCGATCTTGAGTCCCGTCGGGCCCTCGCTCTTCTCGTAGTCGAGGAACGTCAGGCTGTCGTTGATGGTCGCGTCGACGCGGCCCTGCTGCAGCAGGGCGACGGCCTGCGCCCAGCCCTCGACGGCCTCGACCGTCGCGCCGCTTTCTTCGGCGAGCTCATACCAGTTGCTCGTGAGCGACTGCGCCGTCGTCTTTCCCGCCAGATCGTCGAAGCTCGTGATCGAGTCGTCGTCCTCGGGCACGACGATCACGCCGGGCGACACGGTGTAGGGCTCGCTGAAGAGGTACTTCTCCTCGCGCTCGGGGTTGATCGACACCTGGTTGGCGATGACGTCGAAGCGTCCCGCGTCGAGGCCCGCGAAGATCGCGTCCCACTGCGTCTCCTGGAACACGACCTCGAGGTCGAGCTTGTCGGCGACCGCCTCCGCGATCTCGACATCGAAGCCGACGAGCTCGCCGGACTCATCGTGGAACGAGAAAGGACGGTACGTGCCCTCGGTGGCGACCGTGAGCGTGCCGGCGGTCACCAGGCCGTAGTCGTCGCCCTCGCCGCTGGCGGCGGGGTCGGCGGAGCCGCTGCTGCATGCGGTCAGGGTGAGGGCTGCGGCGGCGGTGAGGACGAGTGCGGTGATACGACGTGACATGGGAGTTCCTGGGGATGGGGCTGTGTGCGATCCGCCGTCGACGGCGGACTTTCCAGTACAGCACGGTCACGGCGGTTCGGGGCCGTCGTTGCGCTTTGTTGCCGGGACCTCTCAGCCGGGCAGGCCCGACACCAGCTCGGCGAACACCTCGGCCGCGTCGTCGCTCGGCGCGAGCCCCGCGGCCTGACCGGCCCACAGCGACACGAGCTCGCCGTCGCCCCGACGCCCGGCCTCTGCGCGGAACTGGCCGGTGAGCCAGTTCTGCGCGGGGAACGGTGCAATGATCCCGGTCGTCTCGATCTCGCGCATCGCGCGATTCGGGATGCCGCGTGCCAGCCGCCCGCTCATGGCACGGGTGAGCACCGTCCCGGTGTCGGAGGCGTCGGCGATGGCCTGCCGGTGCGCCTCGGTGGCGGCCGACTGCCGGGTGCGCAGGAACGCGGAACCCACCTGCACCCCCGAGGCGCCGAGCGCGAACGCCGCCGCGACGCCGCGACGGTCGGCGATGCCACCCGCGGCGATCACGGGCACGTCCACCGCGTCCGCCACCTGCGGGACGAGCGCGAACGTGCCCACGAGCGACTGCTCCGCGGGCCGCAGGAACGACACCCGATGCCCGCCCGCCTCCGCACCCGTGGCGACGACCGCGTCCACGCCGGCCGCCTCGAGCGCGACCGCCTCCGCGACGGAGGTGGCAGTGCCGATGACACGGATGCCGCGGCTTCGCGCCGCGGCGACCACGTGCTCCGACGGCACGCCGAAGACCACGCTCAACGCCGCGGGCGCAGCATCCATCACCGCGGTCAGCTGCGAGTCGAGATCGGGCAGGAACTCGATCGGAGGCGTGGGGTGCGCGAGACCCAGCTCGTCGTAGAGCGGGGCGACGGCCTCGATCGCGGGCTTCAGGTCGATCTCGCCCGGCGCGACCTCGTCGCCCGTCGGCAGCCACAGGTTGACGGCGAACGGACGCCGCGTCGCGGAGTGCAGCGCCGCGATCGTGTCGCTGATGCGGTCGGCGTCGTAGCCGTACAGGCCGTACGAGCCGAGGCCGCCGAGCTCGCTCACCGCGGCCGTCAGCGCGATCGACGACAGTCCGCCGAAGGGGCCGAGCACGATCGGCGCGTCGATTCCGAACAGGTCCTGCAGCGTCTTCGACATGACCCCGACGCTACTCCCGCCGTCGCGACCGCGCCCGCGAGGTTACAGCTCCCACCCCCTCTGCTCACCTGTCACGAAGTGCCGCCCTCAGCGACACAATGCGACAGGTGAGCAGCCGAGATCGCCGGAGACGACGAAGGCCCCCGACCGGCGAACCGGCGGGGGCCTTCGTGCGAGACGACTCAGACGATCGCGTTGACGTCCAGCGGGATGCCGGGGCCGAACGTGGTCGACACGGCGCCCTTCTGGATGTAGCGACCCTTCGAGCTCGAGGGCTTCAGGCGCACGATCTCTTCGAGCGCGGCCTTCAGGTTGTCGTCGAGCTGCTCGGCCGAGAACGAGGCCTTGCCGACGACGAAGTGCACGTTGGCGTGCTTGTCGACGCGGAACTCGATCTTGCCGCCCTTGATCTCCTCCACGGCCTTGGCCGGGTTGGGGGTCACGGTGCCGGTCTTCGGGTTGGGCATGAGGCCACGGGGGCCGAGCACCTTACCGAGGCGACCGACCTGACCCATGAGCTCGGGCGTCGAGACGGCCGCGTCGAACGCGGTCCAGCCGCCGGCGACCTTCTCGATGAGCTCGGCGCCGCCGACCTCGTCCGCACCCGCGGCGATCGCGGCCTCAGCGGCCGGACCCGTCGCGAACACGATGACGCGGGCGGTCTTGCCGGTGCCGTGCGGGAGGATGACGGTGCCGCGCACCATCTGGTCGGCCTTGCGGGGGTCGACCGAGAGCTTGAGCGCGACCTCGACGGTCGAGTCGAACTTCGCCGAACCGGTCTGCTTCGCGAGGGCGACGGCCTCGGTCGGGGTGTAGAACTTGTCCGCCTCGATCTTGGCGGCAGCGGCCTGGAAGGCCTTGGACTTGGTAGCCATGTTTCCTATCCCCCTCAGTCCTCGACCGTGATGCCCATGGAACGGGCGGTGCCGGCGATGATCTTCGAGGCGGCCTCGATGTCGTTCGCGTTCAGGTCGG
>DATEOM010000138.1:0-5541 GCA_035274105.1 Microbacterium sp. | reverse complement strand
CCGTCCCCGTCGGCCAGTGACGGGTCGACGAGCACGGCCTTCAGCTTCGTGCCGCCGAACCACTTCCGCGGGCCTTCTTCGATACGGATGCTGCCGACCACCGCCTGCTCGAGCACCTCGGCGGGGATCGCCTTCGTGGTGTGGCCGAGCAGCACGGCGCTCTCGAGGGCGTCGATGCCGCGGGGCGGCGTGTACTCCGCGATGATGACGGGTCGGCCGGGCTTGTCGCGAAGGTGGCGCCGGCGCATGACGGCTGCCAGCACGACCGCGGTGCCGAGTCCGAGCACCGCCACCCCGCCCTGCAGCCAGCCCCACGGCGACGCGAGGAAGTCCGGATCGAACGGGACGAACGTGTCGGGTTCGAACCCGATCGCGATGGTCAGCGTCTGGTAGGGCTGCACGTTCTCGACGGAGGCCACGACCGCGCCGTCGGCATCGGCGATCGGGCAGGTCTGGGTCGAGCCCTGGGAACCGACGTAGCAGGACTGCGCGCCGGTGCGCGCGTCGGTGAGGTCGCCGGGCATGGTGACGCGCGCGGTGATGCGGCCGAACGGCTGCGGCCAATGGACGCCGTTGACGTTCCAGTAGAACTCGTCGACGCCGGTGTCGGCGAAGTACCGCGTGACGTTCTGGAGTGTGTAGGTGAACACGTACGTCTGGCGCCCGTGCACGTAGTCGTCGGCGCGCGAGGTCATCGAGTAGAAGCCGTCCTCGGACTCCGTCTCCGCGGCGCGGGGAGCACCGGTCTCGTCGGTGATCGAGACGAGCTCGGGGTGCAGCGGCGCGCCCTGATAGCTGTCGGGGATGATGCGCCGCATGCCGCGGTTCTGGTCGAAGTCGGGGAACAGCGCCACGAACGTCTCGACGACCGTGAGGGTGCTCGTCCCGTCCTCGGCTCGGCCCAGCTGGTACTCGACGTCGAGGCTCTCGAACGAGAAGTCGTCGACACCCGCGTGCGCCGGCGCCGGGTGGAGGCCGGGAAGCAGCACCCCGGCGAGCACGGCCAGCATCAGCCCGACCGCTCCGAGACGACGCGTGCCCCACGACGCGACTGCAGAAGACGCCATGAGGCCAGCCTAGGGTCGGTGCGAGGCTCTACTCTGGACGCTATGACCGATCGCCGTCTCGCCATCGACGCGTGGGAGAGCCTCTTCCGCGCGCAGCACGAGGTGTTCGGCGACATCAACGACGACTTCGACGACGAGACGCTGAGCCAGGCCGAGTACGACGTGCTCCTCACCGTGACCCGCGCCGACGACCTCACCGCCCGCCTGCGCGACGTGACCGCCAACATGCTGATCAGCCAGCCGAGCGTCTCGCGCCTCGTCGACCGCATGGTCGCACGGGGGCTCCTCACCAAATGCGCCGACCCCGACGACGGGCGCGGCGCGCTCGTGCACGCGACGGATGCGGGGGCCTCGCTGTTCCGCCGCATCGCGAGCGCTCACGGCAAGGCCATCGCCGAGCGCATGTCGCTCCTCTCGGACGACGAACTCTGCCAGCTCCGCGACCTCACCGCCAAGCTGCGGAAGAAGCAGACCAGCTGCTGACGCCCATCTCGGTCGTTGAGCGAGCGAGGAACGAGCGAGTCGAAACGCACGCCGGACCTGCGAGCAGCGTCTACGCGTGCCATATCTACGGCGTGCGCCGCCGCAGCGTCAGCGACGCGAGGATCAGCGCGCCCACCGCGAATGCGACCACGACGAGCAGCGGCCCGAACACCTCCCAGCCCTCGTCGCCGCCGGTGACGGCGTTGATGGTGTCGATGGCGTAGCTCAGCGGCAGGATCTTCGAGATCTGGTACAGCGCCTCGGGCATGTCCTCGCGGGGCATGAACAGGCCGCCGAGGATGATCTGCGGGAACACGATCAGCGGCATGAACTGCACCGCCTGGAACTCGGTGCGCGCGAAGGCGCTGGCCAACAGCCCCAGCGCCGTTCCGAGGATCGCATCGACCACCGCGACCAGCCCGAGCTGCCACAGCGGCCCGTCGACCTCGAGTCCGCACACCCACACCGCGAAGGTCACCGTGATGACCGCCTGCAGCGTCGCCATGAGCCCGAACGCCAGTCCGTACCCGAGGATGAAGTCGGCCTTCGCGATCGGCGTCGTCATGAGCCGCTCGAGGGTGCCCGACCGGCGCTCGCGGAGCGTCGTGATCGAGGTGATCAGGAACATCACGATGAAGGGGAACAGCGCCAGGATCGGCCCGCCGAACTGGTCGAACACGCCCTCCTGATCGCTGAACAGCCACGCGAACAGGCCGACGAGCAGGCTCGGCGCGACGAGCATGAGCGCGATCGAGCGCGGGTCGTGGCTCAGCTGCCGCAGCACGCGCCCGGCGGTCGCGAGGGTCAAGACGCCGTTCACGACGCGCTCCCGTGGTGGGGGTGCTCCGCATGCTCGGCGTGTTCGCGCGCTTCGCGGCGGGTGAGCGGATGCTGCGCCCCGGCCTCTGCGTGAGACTGCGCGTCGCGCTCGATGAGCGTGAGGAACGCAGCATCCGGATCCGTCGTCCCGGTGTCGGCGAAGAGGCCGTCGGGTGTGGTGTCGGCGATGATGCGGCCCGCGCGCATGAGCACGAGACGGTCGCAGCGGAGGGCTTCGTCCATGACGTGGCTCGAGACGATCAGCGTCGCCCCGGCGTCGGCGACGCCGCGGAAGACCTCCCACAGCTCGGCGCGCAGCAGCGGGTCGAGGCCGACGGTCGGCTCGTCGAGCACGAGCAGCTCGGGAGCGCCCAGCATTGCGACCGCGAGCGACACGCGGCTCTCCTGCCCACCCGAGAGCGAGTCGATGGTCTGGTCGCGCTGATCGGCGAGGCCGACCTGCTCGATGACGCGGTCGATGTCGCTGCGCGGCGCATCGACGAGACGTGCGAAGTAGCGCAGGTTCTGCTGGATCGTGAGGTCTCCGTACACCGAGGCAGCCTGGGTGTCGTAGGCGACCCGCTTGCGCAGCGCGCTCGAGCCCGCGGGCTCACCGAGCACCGTCACGTCGCCGCCGGTCACCTTCTGCACCCCGACGATCGAGCGCATGAGCGTGGTCTTGCCGCACCCCGACGGGCCGAGCAGGCCGGTGATCTGTCCGCGCGGGATGTCGAGATCGAGCCCGGTGAACACCTCGGTCCTGCCACGCCGGACGTGCAGAGCACGCACGCTCACCGCATCCGTCCCCGCATCGTTGGTCACGAGACGAATAGTGCTCCCCCGCCACCTCGCCGTCAACGCGCCGCTCGGCGGACGTAGTCTGGCGCCATGCACACGCGCGCCCAGGCCAGGCTGCAGGTCGTCGCCGGCCCGATGTTCGCCGGAAAGTCGGAGGAGCTGCTGCGACGCGTCCGCCGCGCGCGCATCGCAGGCCTCGAGGTCGAGGTGGTGAGCCACGCCCTCGACGATCGCCGTGGCGAGGGGCTGGTGAGCTCGCACTCGGGCTTGAGCGTGCCGTCGCGCTCGGTGCCTGACGTGGCGGCACTCGTCGCGGGAGTGCACGGCCGCCGCCTCGATCTCGTCGCGATCGACGAGGCGCAGTTCTTCGGCACGGACCTCGTCCCCGCGGTGGACGAGCTCGTGACCGGCGGAGTGACCGTCGTGGTGTCGGGGCTGTGCGTCACGTTCGACCGCCGACCGTTCGAGCCCCTGCCGGCGCTGATGGCGATGGCCGAGGACGTTCTCAAGCTCACGGCCGTGTGCGCCGTCTGCGGCGAGGACGCCGCGTTCCACCAGCGCATCGCCGGGGTTGCCGCGGGCGATGCCGGCGTCCCGACGCCCGCCCACGTCGGAGGGATCGAGTCGTACCAAGCCCGCTGCCGCCGTCACTTCACCGCAACGCCTGGATGACGGAGACGGATGCTGCGCCCCGACGCTCGGGGCGCAGCATCCGTCTCTTCGTCCTACTGCTCGATCGGCTGCGGTGCGTCGGACTCGTGCGCCGTGATCGTCGGCGCACCGCCCTCGGACATGACCTCGATCTTGCGCGGCTTCGCCTTCTCGCTGACCGGGATCGTCACGCTCAGCACGCCGTTGTTGTAGCTCGCCGAGATGCGGGCGGTGTCGACGCCCTGCCCCAGGTTGAGCTGGCGCAGGAAGCTCGCCGCCTCGCGCTCGCGCGTGATCCACTTGACGTCGTCGCCGCTGTGCAGCGTGCGCTCGGCGCGGATGGTGAGCAGCTGCCCGTCGACGTCGATGTCGACCGAGCCGGGGTCGATGCCCGGAAGGTCGGCCGTCAGGACGTAGTGGTCGCCGTCGCGGTACAGGTCCATCGGCATGCGGCGCGGGCCGCGGCGCGTGTCGAAGAGACCGGCAGCAAGGCGGTCGAGATCCCGGAACGGGTCGTAGGTGGCCATGGTTATCTCCTCTCGTTCGAAGGTTGAGTCGTGGCGGCTCAACCACGTTCAGATTAGCACTCTCGGTCGACGAGTGCTAAGTGATTGTCCGTTCGCCCTGAACGAACGCGGGGCCCCGGGTATCGGAAGTACCGCACGATCGTCGAGGTCGAGGGTGATCACCATCGCATCAGCCGCGCACAGTGGAACCGCGACATCGAGAAGCATGCTGCGTATGCCGCTGCAGGATGGGAGGTCGTGCGTCTCACCGCCGACCACATCCGAGGCGCACGGCCTCGGGCGGTCTCCATCGTGTGCGACGTTCTCGTGCGCCAGGGGTGGCGTCGTGCGTGAGCATGCGCGGACGGCACGTTCACGTGGCAGCCGGCTCGGCTCAGCACTCGATGACGTTGACGGCGAGACCGCCCTCGCTCGTCTCCTTGTACTTGTGCGACATGTCGATGCCGGTCTGGCGCATGGTCTCGACCACAGCGTCGAGCGAGACGTAGTGGGAGCCGTCGCCCCGCAGGGCGAGGCGCGCTGCCGTCACCGCGGTCGACGCCGCGATGGCGTTGCGCTCGATGCACGGGATCTGGACGAGCCCGCCGACGGGGTCGCAGGTGAGGCCGAGGTGGTGCTCCATCGCGATCTCGGCGGCGTTCTCGATCTGCCGGTTCGTGCCGCCCATGACCGCGGTGAGACCGCCCGCGGCCATCGCGCACGCCGATCCCACCTCGGCCTGGCATCCGCCTTCGGCGCCCGAGATCGACGCGTTGGCCTTGAACAGCGAGCCCAGCGCGGTCGCCGTGAGCAGGAATCGACGGATGCCTCGGCGACGGTTCGCCTCGGCAACCTGCTCGTCGTCCCAGCCTGCGGCCTCCTCGGTCGTCGCCGCGTGACCGTGGTAGCCGAGAAGGGCGCTGCCGACCAGTTCGCCGTAGGGCGTCACCGTGTTGCCGGCGCCGAGGCCGGAGTCGGCGAGGAAGCGCCACCAGTACATCGCCACAGCCGGCAGGATGCCGGCGGCGCCGTTCGTCGGCGCGGTGACGACGCGCCCGCCCGCGGCGTTCTCCTCGTTCACGGCGAGCGCGAAGGCGCCGAGCCACTCCCCCGGGAGTTCGCGCCGACCGTCGGCCTCGGCGGCCTCGAGCTGCGCGCGGATGGATGCGGCGCGGCGCTTGACGCCCAGCATGCCGGGGAGCACGCCATCGGCCTCG
>DATEOM010000137.1:0-10901 GCA_035274105.1 Microbacterium sp. | reverse complement strand
CGAACTGCGCGAGCCCGATCCCCCCGACGCGCCCCCGCTCGGCCGCTCCGATCTGGACGCCGCGCTCGAGGCGGCCGCGCGCGCCCGTGAGCAGGCGCCGGCCAACCCGCTCGACGACCCGGCCTGCTACCCGGGCGGCGTCGTCCCCGGGCTTCAGAAACACCGCCAGTCCGCGCGCCGCGATCGCGACGACGCGGACGAACACGAAGATGACGACGACGAGTAACCCACGCATCGCCGGTGAGACCAGTCGGCACCTCTCGAGGTTCCGATGGCAAGCGAGCGCGAGCTCAAGCTTTGGTGGCATGCGCCAGTAGGCGACGCCCACAACGACATTCTCAGGTACGTCCAAGGCGTCGAGCAGCGCCAGTCGAGGGTATTCGACAAGTTCATCAAGCTCGACGGGATGTACGACCCCAACTCCGTCCGCGCCGAGCTCTACGGGGTGCGCGGTGGCGACTCGCTCGGCCTGGTGACCGAGAACGTCGTCGCGTCGAACGTCGACACGGTGACCGCCGCGATCGCCGCGACCGACATCCGCGCGCGCTTCATGACCGACGACGGCGACTGGACGACGCAGCGGACCGCTCGGCACCTCGAGTGGTACGCCGAGGCGTTGTCCAAGCAGCTCGAGCTGGACACGAAGTGCCAGCGCGCGTTCAAGAGCGCCGCGATCAAGGGCACCGGCATCGTCTACGTCTACTCGGACGGCGCGAAGCAGGTCCGCGCGGATCACGTGCCCGTCGACGAGATCGTGGTCGACGAGGCCGAGTCGCACGGCGCGACGCCGCGCCAGATCCACCGCCGCTACTTCTGTGACCGCGACGAGCTCAAGATGCGCTACCCGGGCCACGAAGAGGCGATCGAGAACGCCCAGTACGGCGCGCGCGGCCTCTGGCAGATGTGGCTCAGCTACCGCCCGAGCGAGACGAATGAGATCCTCGTCGTGCACAGCTGGCTCCTGCCCGTGGGCGTCAAGGGCAAGCCCGGCTACCGCGCCGGCCGCGAGGTCGTGTCGATCGACAACGCGACGATCCACGACGAGAAGTACCACAAGCCGTTCTTCCCGCTCGCGCGCTTCGTCTGGTCCGAGCCCGAGCAGGGCTGGTACGGCATCGGCGGTGCCGAGCGGATCGCCGGTCACCAGCGCGCGCTGAACCGCCGCAACTGGCAGATCGACCGGCTGTTGCAGCAGAACGCGGTGCCGACGACGTACGTGCGGCGCGCCGACGCAAATCTCCGCGCGCAGACGACCAACGAGCTCGGCACGATCGCGCTCTACAACGCCGACATTCCGGTGACGGTGCACCAGCCGATCGTCAACAAGGAGACCTACGCGAGCCGCGACCAGCTCAAGGCGAGCGCGTTCCAGGAATTCGGCGTCTCGATGCTCGCCGCGCACGCGACGAAGCCAGCCGGCATCGACAGCGGCGTCGCGCTGCGCGAGTACCGCGACCAGACCACGCAGCGGTTCAGCATGCAGGAGAAAGGCTTCGAGAAACTCAAGCTCGACGCGACATGGCTCGTCGTCGACGTCTGCAAGGATCTCGGCAAGGCCGCGCCGACGATGATGCGGCGGTCGAGGTTCGGCAAGCGAGTGATCCCCTGGTCGAAGGTCGACATGGGCGACGTGAAGGTGCAGATCGCCGCCGCGTCCACCCTGTCGCGGACACCCGCGGGCCGGATGCAGACGGTCCTCGAGTGGGCGCAGGCCGGCGTGGTGTCCATGGACGAGGCGCGCCGGCTGATGCGCCACCCGGACCTCGAGCGTGCGATGAGCGTCTACACCGCGGCCCTCGAGGCGATCGAGCACGCGCTCGAGGAGATCGAGGACGGGGCGACGCTGGTGCCCGAGCCCTTCGACAATCTGAAGATGATCGTGTGGCGCGGACAGATGGAGTACCTGAAGATCCGCGACGATGGCGCGCCCGAGGAGGTCCTCGAGTCGCTCCGCCAGTACGTCGTGCAGGCCGCGTGGATCATCGGCCAGCAGACCGCGGCGAACGGCAACGCGGCCGCGGCGGACGACGGGATGGCCGGGGCCGCCGCGGCAATGCCCGGCGCTGGCGCAGCAGGGGATCAGCCACCCATGCCTGGCGCTCCACCGGCGAACGATGCTGCTGCCGCGGCGTTCGCCCCACAGGCGATGCAGCTCCGCGCCGTGTAGCAATCCCTTTGCATCTGTAAACCTCGTACTGTAAGGATCAACGCAATGGCGGATACGAGCGAAGTCGATAGCAGGCCGGCACCCACGACCCGCGCTCGACCCGACGCCGATTCGCTCCGAGCCGGACTCGCGCGGATGCGCGCTGGCGACGCCTCCGAGGCGGTCACTCCGTCGCTGCGCAACGACGAGGATGCCAACGTCGACGACACGAATGACCACGGCGACGAGCCGGAGGTCGAGGCGCGGCCCGCGAAGGCGAAGGCCAAGCCGGCCAAGAAGGCGGCCGAACCGGAGCCCGAGCCCGACGACGAGCCGGAGCTCGATGCGGACGAGGAAGAGCCCGATCTCGAGGAGCCCGAGGAGGAACCGGAGATCGAGGCCGATGCGCCCGACGAGGAGCCTGCCGTCGAGCCCGACGAGGAGCCCGAGGCCCCGAAGGTCGATCCCGAGCTCGAGCGCCGCGCCGCGCGCCTGCGGAAACAGGAGCAGCGCATGCGTGATCGCGTTCGGACCGAGCGCGACCAGGTTGCGCGCGAGCGCGAGACCCTCAAGACCGAGCGCGCCGAGCTCGACGAGTACAAGCGCCTCAAGGCGCGTGCGAAGTACGACCCAACGGGCGTGCTGCGGCACCTGGGGCTCACCGATGACGACCTCGAGCCCGCGGCGAAGCACATCTACGCGCAGACGAAAGAGGCCGCGAAGGACCCGAAGAACCGGGACGCGGCCGACCGGCTCATGCGCGAGCGCGAACTGCTCTCGACGATCGAATCGCTCAAGTCGCGGCTCGACAAGCAGGACGAGGAGCGCCAGACCACCGCGCGCGCCGAGCAGGAGCGCACCGAGGCGATCCGCTACCTGACCGGCGTCCGCAAGGTCGCCAAGCCGGGCACCCTCGCCGCGCACTACCTCGGCAAGGGTGGCGGCGCCGCCGAGCGCGCGATGCAGACGTTCGCCGCGATCACCGCCGAGCTCGCCGAGGACGACGAACTCCCCGAGCCGGGCGAGGTGCTCGCCGAGTACGAGACCCGCCGCCGCGCCGAGCTCGAGGATGACGGCGTGGATGTCGACGCGCTGCTCCGGCGCAAGGCCGCGCCGGCTGCCGCTGCGGCGGCGAAGAACGGCAAAAAGCCGGTGGCCGCGCCCGCGAAGAACGGCGCCGTCAAGCCCGCACCGCGCGCCGCCGCGCCCGCCAAGCGCGAGCCCGGTCCCCCGGCGTTCGTCGATCCCGAGCTGCGCAAGGACGAGGTCTTTCGCGACCTCCAAGCGCTCCGCGCGAAAAAGCGCATCAACTGATTCCCGCACTGCCTGTGATCCCATCCCGGATGCCTTGAGACAGTAGAGCGACTGCCGAAGACACACCCCAGCCTGCCGACGAGATAGCCGGCGCAAAACCGAATCTCGAGTGGCGCCACAGGGCGCAAAGGCTGCTGTGTTATGGCTTCGGCATCTACGCTCACTACGGTCGCGTACATCTTCAAGAAGATGTACGGCGAGGGGGTCGGCGACGCTGCGTCGCGCGAGCACCCGCTGTTCAACAACATCCGCAAGGTCAACAAGTTCCGCGGCGAGTCGTTCAAGTACTCGGTCAAGTACGGCAACCCGCAGGGCATCGGCGCGACGGTCGCGCTCGCGCAGACCGGCGCCGCGTCCTCGAAGGGTCTCCAGTTCGAGGCGTTGCGCTTCAAGAAGTACGGCATCATCACCCTCGACGGCGAGGCCCTCGCGGCTGCCGAGGGTGATGACGGCGCGCTGATCGAGCTGGTCACCGCCGAGACCGACGGGATCATCAACGAGCTCGTCGACTCGCTCGCGTACGACCTCTACCGCGACGGCACCGGCAAGCGCGGCCGGCGGCTCTCGGCATCGACGAACGCGATCACGATGACGGTCGCGGACGACGCCCGCAATTTCAAGGTCGGCATGACCGTCATGGCGTCGCCCAACGCCAACGGCGGATCGCCGCGCACGGGCACGACCACGGTCGCCGCGGTCGACGAGGACAACGGGATCGTGACGCTGACATCAGCGGCCGCGATCGCCTCGTTCGCCGACAACGACTTCCTGTTCAGGTCGGGCGACCCCTTGACCTGTATCGAGGGCCTCGAGACCTGCACGCCGATCAGCGCGCCGCTCAACGGCGACTTGTTCCGCACCAAGGATCGCTCGGTCGATCCGTCGCGCCTCGCCGGCTCGCGCGTCAGCGATCTGACGAACGTGATCGAGGAGAACGCGGGCCTCGTCGCGGTCAAGCTCAACCAGCGCGGTCGCCGCGCGCGCGAGTACTACCTGAACCCCGTCAACTTCTACCAGGTGGTGAAGCGCCAAGGCGCGAAGGTCGAGTACCAGGGCGGCGGCGGAACGGCCGACATCTTCTTCGAGACGTTCTCGCTCCACACCACGGTCGGGACTTTGAAGGTCTTCTCGGATCCCGACTGCCCGGTGGACCGCGGTCGCGTCGTCAATCCCGACGACCAGTACCTGCGCATCCTGCGCGACTACCCGCACATCATCATGGACGACGGGCTCCGCTCGCTGCGCCAGACCGCCGACGACGGCATCGAGGTGCGGGCGCGCGCGATGGGCAACCTGATCCAGAAGAACACGGCGTCGCAGGGCGTCCACGCGATCTGAAAGGAGGGTGCCATGGGACAGTCAGGATTCTCCGAGCCCGTCGACTCCGAGCCGCAGATCAAGCGCTATCACGTGCGCGCGCAGGGTGCGGCCGCGGCGTCGCCGACGAAGGTGTTCGCCGCCGGCATCACGATCTCGCGCACCGGCGTGGGTGTGTGGCGCCTGCAGTTCGGCACCGAGTTCATCGGCAAGTACGTCGGTATCAAAGGGCCGTTCTTCGAGGACGCGACGGCCAGCGTGGTCAAGGGGTGGACGCTCACCGCGACGCCCTACGACGCGACGAACCGGCGCATCGATGTATCGATCTGGAACAGCTCGTTTGCGGCAGCCGACCTCGCCGCGACGAGCTTCATCAACTTCGAGCTCGACTTCAAGACCACCGACGCGACGAACGCCTGATCGATGCCGCGCCCCTATCGTCTCGATGACCTCCGGCTCCGCTGCCAGCGTCGGGCCAACAAGGAGAACGATCCTTCGATCGGAAACCCCGAGTGGAACATGCTGATCAGCGAGCAGTACGGAGAGCTCTACTCCGAGGTCGAGAAGACCGGGATGCGGCACTTCGATTCAACAACGCCGTTCACGATCACGGCCAACGGCTCGACCACCTACGCGGTGCCGACCGATCATCTCGCCACGATCGCGCTCTACCGCGTCCTCAACGCGGCCGGGTCCAAGGTCGAGCTCGACGAGATGATGGCGCCGGAGCTGCCGCGCTGGGCCGGCCAGGTCGGTGACGCGCAGACGTTCGCGGTCATCGGCTCGTCCATCTACCTCTTCCCAAAGCCGTCGAGCGGCTCGTACGAGCTCTGGTACATGCCCCAGGCGCCGGACCTCTCGACGGCTGCCGACTCGACGAGCGTCGACCTGGTGCAGGCCGACGGCGAGAGCTTCCTCATCAACGGGGTCGCGTTCAAGGCGCAGAGCAAGGGCGCGTCCGTTGACGACCCGCGCGCGCTCGCGGCCGAGCGCGAGGCGGCCCGCGTGCGCTTCGTCGACTGGTGCACGCTGCGAGCGTTCACCCAGCCGCGTCGGCCGGTGCGGCGCTACTCGATCAACGAGCTGCTCTCGGCTGGCGACTATGTCGACGACCCCGGGGGCTTCTGGCAGGTGAAGCCGCTGTGATCACGCTGCTCGCGATCAAGCTCGCCGACGACGCTGCCGAGCGCGTGCGGCAGTCGCATGCGCAGGGGATCGTCGAGCTGCAGGGCCTGCCCGCGTCGGCGACCGTGGTCATCAATGACGTGCAGCTGCCCGACAACGTGGTGGTTCTGATCCCGCACCGGCTCGGTCGCCGACCGCGCATCACCCTCCATTCCCCGCCGCGCGGCGCCGCGACGATCGGGCTCGTCAGCGAGGTCATCGACGTCGCGGGCGGCAACCCGGACCGGACCAAGTTCATCGCGCTCAGGGCGAATGGCATGGGCGCCACTATCACCGTCGACGTCGAGGTGAAGTGATGTCGATCGCCTGGACCAAGCTCGAGGTGCCGCTGGGCGCGGGACTCGACACGAAGGGCGACATCCGCGCGGGCCGACCGCCCAAGCTCGACATCGCGCGTGACGTCACGTTCGGCGAGCCGGGCGGCGTGCAGCTGCGCTTTCCATTCTCGACGTTCTCAAACCAGATCTTCGGCGGCGGCACGCTCACGAACTGCAGGCGCCTCGCGATCGTCAATGACGAGCTGTGCGTGTTCACGGACACGACGCTCTACAGCTGGAATGCGCAGCTCCAGAAATGGGTGTCACGCGGGACGCACCTCGCGGTCTCGGTCAACGAGACGCCCAGGTTCGCGACGACCGACGACCAGATCGACCCCGATCGCGCCGAGCTGAGCGGCACCGTGATCTACGCGTGGGCTGTGAACATGTCCGGCGGAGGCGTCGGGGCGTACGTGGCCGCGATCGACAAGACGACAGGCGCGACGCTCATGGCGCCGACGCTGGTGCCCAACGTGTTCCGCCCGCGGCTGGTCGCGCTCGCGACGAAGATCTTGCTGTTCGCGCACGACCTCACCAACGGCTTCGGCGTCATCGCGCTCGACCCCGCGTCGCCTGCGACGGGACTCGCCGGCGGGTTCACCAGCGTCCTGGCGGGCGTCGGGAACCTCTACTACGACGTCGTGAAGGCCGGCACGCAGGACCTGTGCGTGGGCGCGATCCGGCGCACCGTCACGACGAGCTACACGGTGTTCACGATCAGCCCGACGCTGGTCATCACGGGCGCTCAGAAGGGGCGCACGTGCGACGGGCCGATCGCGGTATGTGCCACCCCTGATGGCACGCAAGTGCAGATCATTCGCGCGGTCGCCAACGGGGGCGCAAACACCAACATCCAGGGCGACCTGCTCACCACATCGACGCTCGCCGACGTGTTCACCGGGCAAGCTGTCGGAACCGCGGCCAATGCGGTATCCGGCCTCAATCAGATCGCCGCCGCATTCTCTTCCACCGCTGTGGGCGGGAACTTCACGGCGCACGCCTTCTGGTCATGCCTCGAAAGCGCTGACGGAACCACCGTTGGATTCCTGACGAAGAAGAACACGGTCACCACAGCGAATGTCATTGGGACCCAGGCGAATTTCGTGCTCTCCCTCGGCATCGGCTCTCGGGCATTCGACTGCAACGGTAGTGTCTACCTGTGGCTCGCGTTCGCATGTGACTCCGCTGCTAGCGGCTTCGGTGTCGCCCTCGGCATTCGGGCGCAACTGCAGAATACGTACTTCCTATACCGCAGCGACGCAGTGCTGATGTCGAAAGCGGCCTTTGACAACGGTGGTGGGTACCGGGCGAATACGGGCCACCTGCCCAGCGTGGTGGCGACGTCCATCACGGGCCTCGACTTCGCATGGTGCGGGACGAAACGCCGAACGATCGAGCTCGGCGGCAACAACCACACTGGATTCCAGGCGCGGGTTGCGATGGATATCGCGTTCTCATTCGATGACAATAGCGCCCGTCGTGTTGCCGGGATTGGGCGCACGCTCTACGTCGCCGCAGGAATCCCTCTCCAGTACGACGGAACGTCATTGTTCGAGGTGGGGTTTCTCATCCATCCGTTCACATTCTTTGTAGCGGTGTCCGCTGGTGGCGGGTCGCTCCCTGTCGGCGCGTACGCCTACAAGAGCACACTGCGCTGGGTCAACGGCCATGGCGAGCAGGAGCGCTCCACGACGGCGGCCGGCTTCCTGGCGACGATTGGCACTCCGAACAGCTTTGTTACCATCAATTCGTACTCGCTCAAGGTGACGCTCAAGACGGCACCGCGCACGGCCCCAGCGATTGAGTTGTGGCGCACGCCTGTCAATCCGTCGGACGGTGGCCCGTATTACCTGATCACCAGCAAGGACCCGAGCGTGCTCGTCGGGTCAAACTACTACATCGCGAACGATCCGACTGCGCTAACGGTCGGCGGGGCCTTCACGGACAACTTCACCGATGCAGTTCTGGCCACGAAGGAGCTGAACCCGGAGAACGGCGCGGTCCTTGAGTCCCTGGCCCCCCCAGGCGCGAAGATCATCATCGCCACCGACACGCGCCTCTTCCTTGCTGGCATCGCCGGCGACCCGGACTCCGTGTGGTACTCGCGCGAGCGCGGGGATGGCGAGGTCGCGTCCTTCCACGACACGCTCACCGTGCCGGTGCCGCGCGCCGGCGGCGACATCACCGCGCTCGCGTTCAACAGCGAGACGCTCACGGTGTTCCGCGAGAGCGCGATCTACGCGCTCCCCGGCGACGGGCTCAACAACCTCGGGCAGGGCTCGAACTACGGACCGGCGCGCACCATCTCGCGCGATGTCGGCGCGGTCTCGCGGGAGAGCGTGGCCCTGACGCCGCTGGGGCTCGTGTTCAAGAGCATGAAGGGCTGGTACCTACTCACCCCGGCGTGGCAGCTGCGCTACATCGGCGCAGCGGTCAACGCGTTCGACAACGACACGGTCAACGCGGTGACGGTCGTCGAGTCGGAGCACCATGTACGCATCCTGACGAACGCTCGTCTCATCCTGTGGGACTACAGCGTGGTCACCGAGGAGTCGCCGCTCGGGCAGTGGGGCGAGTGGACACTGAGCACCGGGCTCGACGCGTTGATGTGGCGGGGTCAGTACGTGGTCCTGACCGCGACCGGCCCGACGGCGCAGCTGACGACGTACACCGGCGGCACCTACGGGCTCGACGTCGAAACCACGTGGCTCAAACCGGCCGAGCAACAAGGCGAGTTCTTTCTGCGCTGGATCGCCGCGCTGGGCGAGTACCGCTCGGCTCACCTGCTGCGCATCCGGCTCGCGCGCGACTACACGTACGACGGTGCGGGCAACCCGGTCTACTTCGACGACTTCGCGTGGACGCCCTCGCCGACGGTCGCGGGGAGCGCGCTGCAGGTGAAGCACGCGCCGAGCATCAACCGCATGCAGGCGCTGAAAGTCCGCCTGACCGCGGTCACCGAGAGCACGCGCGCACAGCTCGTGACGACCACGCTATCGCCGCAGGTCGCGACGAGCGGGACCGTGTGGAATGCCACGTGGCTCGCGGTCTCGACGCTGCCCGGCCTGATGGGCAACGCGGTCACGATGTCGCTCGCGTTCGAGAGCGGGACCGCGAACCTGATCGATGTCCGCGATCACTACGCCTACTCGGGCAACCGGTGGGTCGAGGATCTGAACAACATCGGCGTGCGTGTCGTGCGCTCGAGCTCGCCGCCGACCGTGGCGCAGCTCGAGGCCGCGATCGCCTCGGGCACGACGGGCACGAAGCTCGCGACGCTCAACGCGGCGGACGCGACGCCGAGCAAGACGATCAACATCAGCATGGCCGGCCAGACGCCGACCGGATCGTTCGTCGGCGGCGCGTACGGAACGCCGACGGGCGAGGCGCTCAAGCTGACCAGCCTCGCGATGGAGATCGGGGTGAACCCCGGCGTCAACAAGCGGCTCCCTGCGAGCCAGAAGGCAGCATGAACATGGTCAACTGGGGACGAATCGGTCTCGGACTGGCGACGGGCGGCATGAGCGAGGCCGGCGGACTCCGATCCGTCGCGGACGCCGCCGGGTTCAACCCGATGTCCGATCCAGGAGCCGCCCAGGAGAAGGAGCGTCGCAAGCTCCTCTACCAGCAGGCGGCGTCGAGCGGCCAGTTCGCCGACCAGGGACAACAGAACTTCGGCCAGCTCGGCGCGGCAGGCAACGCGAACATCGCCGGGCTGCAACAATTGGCGAACGGTCAGGGCTCGATCGCCGCTGAGCAGCTGCGCCAGGGCCTGCAGCAGAACCAGGCCGCTCAGCAGTCGATGGCGGCCGGCGCGAGTCCGCAGAACGCCGCCATGGCGGCCCGGACCGCCGCGATCCAGTCAGCGCGGCTCGGCGCCGGGCTGGCGGGTCAGCAGGCGATCGCCGGGCTTCAGGAGCGCGCGCAGGCGCAGGGCCAGCTCGCCGGGGCGATCCAGGGTCTCCGCGGGCAGGACCTCAACGCCGCGCTGCAGGGGCGACAGAACGCGATCGCGGGCTACGGCGGGTACGTCACGCCGATGTCGCCCGAGAAGTCGTGGCTCGAGAAGTACGGGCCGGCGATCCAGAGCGGCGCATCGGCGGCCGCGCTGCTTTCCGACCGGCGTGCGAAGAAGAACATCCGCGACGGGTCGGTCGACGCCGCGCGCGCTCTCAAGGGGCTCAAGGCGTTCTCGTACGAGTACAAGGACGAGGGCAATGGCAAGGGGCGGCGGGTCGGCGTGATGGCCCAGGACCTTGAAAAGGCCGGGCTCAAGCACACGGTCATCGACACGCCGGGCGGCAAGATGGTGCACGGCGGTCACCTCGCCACCGCGGTCGCCGCGATGATGCCTGTTGTCGCGAAGCGGCTCGACAAGCTCGAGAGGGCGCGCAAGTAGATGGCGCTCGGGGATCCACAGGTCGACCCGGCGCTCGCGGCGCAGCTCTACGGAACGCCGCAGCCCTCGCTCGCCGACGCGGCGCCGTGGTCGTGGGTCCCGTCGAGCTGGAACGAATTCGACGAGCAGGGCTTCCAGGGCGCGATGGCCGGCCAGCAGATCGGGCCCGGCCCCGGTGCGGTCGGCGCGCCCCCCGAGCTCGCGGCGCCGCCCAGCCCGAGCG
>DATEOM010000136.1:0-6244 GCA_035274105.1 Microbacterium sp. | reverse complement strand
ATCGCCGCAACCGCGGCACGACCGAGGAGCCCAGTGGACGACCGGGATGCGACGCCCGGAACTCCCCCCTGCCCTCGACACGTCACCGCACGCCGATCACGCCAGCCCGGCCCACCCGAGGCTCACCGGTGGATCGAGGCTAAGTCGGCCGCCGCCGCGCTCCATTGCGCAGTGCCGTAATAGATCGGCGCCAAAGCCGTCTCTCCGTACAAGGCCGCGTGGCGTGTCGCGTGTGGCTTGCGCAGGATAGGCGTCATCTGCCGGCTGATCGGGAACTGGGGGATCTTGGTGTCGAACCGACGCCGACGTCGGCGCCGTCGGGGCGCACGAGGACGTATCGGCGGTCCCTGAATCGCGGTTGTCGTCGCCAGCGGCGACAAGGTTGAGGAGATCTTGAGGCTCTTCATCTACTCACTTACCTTACGATTAAACGCCGGATAGCGACCCGAAAGCACCCCGATAGAGCGCAATGTTGCCAATCGGTTCCGGCTAAAGCCATCAAAGGAGATACCCGATGCACCGCATCACCAAGATCGCCGCGGGCACCGTCCTCGCGTGCGCACTCGTCGGCGCCGCCGGCGCCGCCAACGCCTACACGCTGGCACCCAACGGCACCGGCTTCATCGGCAAAGGCGAAGTCCAGACCGCCCTCGGCATGAACAACGCCGCCCTGCAGAAGGCCGTCGACAACAACACCCTGGTGTTCAGCAGCAAGCAGGCCGTCTCGCAGGCCGTCGCTCAGGACGCCACTCAGTCCGGCACGCAGTCGGGCAGGCAGAGCGGCGTCCAGTCCGGCATCCAGTCGGCCACGCAGTCCGGGACGCAGTCGGTCTCGTGGGATCTGTCCTGCACGATCGACAACAAGAACAAGCAGTTCCACCGTGAGGGAAGCCGCGACGGCGTGCGCGCCGGGACCGCCGTCGGTTCCCGCGCGGCCGAGCGCGACGCCACACGTGAGGCCTCGCGCGACGGCGTCCGCACCGGGGAGCGCTCCGGTGTCCTGTCGGGCGTCGTCGACGCCTCCATCGACGCCTCGGCCCGCAAGACCGGCCAGTGGACGGGCTTCAACATCAAGGGCATCAAGAACCAGACGACGACCATGGCGGACGCGCCGGTCTGGAACGAGCCGACGCGGTTCGGCGAGTGGGAGTTCGGCGCCTGGTCCGAGGACGGCGAGTGGGCCGCAGCCGGCGACTGGACGTTCGCCGACTATGCCTTCGGCGATTACTCCTTCGGCGATGTGACCTGGGGCGGCTGGGAAAGCGAGCCGGGCGAGGCTCCTGGCGACTGCGACCGCGGGAACGACAAGGCCACCAACATCGTCGAGTCCTTCACGTACGGAAGCCCGGTGGACGGTGCAATCACGTCCGGCGACATCGTCGCCGGTGACGTGGCGGCCGGCGACGTCTCCGTGGGTGACATCGCCGACGGCGACGTCGCGTACATCGACCCGGTGCGAAACGTGGGCGCTGCCACCTACGGCGCGACCGCGCTGTTCGTCAACGGCAAGGCCCTCTGACGCGACATCGCCAGCGGCGGACCCTCCCACAACCGGCTGCCCTCGACCACCCCAGTTGGTCGAGGGCAGCTGCATCAGCGAACTTGGCCCATTGGCCCCTTGTCGACGACGAGAAGCTGATGGGGTGATCGGGGGCGAGACGCTGGGCGGATGACGGCGTGGCACAGTCGCGGTTGATCCCGCTCGACCCGGCACGGCACGTCCACCGCGGCAGCGATGGCGATCGGCGGGTGACAGCCGACAGCCTTTACCGAGGGTGCCTGAATCGCCAGACTGGAGTCGGGCTGCACGGAAGGGCGAATCATGGTGGCAGGAACCGACTCGGATCCGTGGGTGCTTCGCACGGCTCCGGGAACGTCGGAGTACACGATGTACCGCGACGATGACCAACTCGTCTGCCAGGTGGGCAGCACACGCCTGACCTACCAGGCCCGCGCGATCGAAGACCTTCACGCCTGGTTGCTCGACCAGGGCGACTGGGTCCCGCTCGGCGCCGCAGACGAACAAAAACCCGCCGCCGACGGAACCGTCGAAGCCTGGGGGCGCTCGGATTCCAATCCTGTGGGAGGCTGGTACGGCACCCGAAAGGGCTACCGCGGCCGCTTCGGAATGTACCTTCCCCCTCTGCTCGAGGCGCTCGGCTTGGTGGAGCTGGAGCACAACCCCCGCAACAACCGCGTGCGCGCCATCCCTCAGGGGTGACTGCGCACAACGGTGACGTCGCGGTACGACGACTACCTCCGGGCGGCGCGGAATGCGCCCGTGCGCCCTAGCAGAGCGGCGACACGCGGGGCCAGTGTGGGCGCGGTACGAACACCGGGCCAGCGCTGCACGATCGCGCGCGCGACGGCGTTTCTTCGAAGCAGGCGCCGGAGCAGCGCCAGCTCGAACGCGTTCGACCACTGCGCGCAGACCGCCTCATCTGAGAACTTGCGGGTCGTCCGCATCCCGTGAGCGCGCATGCGTCGCCGCCGCCACTCCGGCAGCCCGACCATCTCGGCGACGGCGTCCGCGAGCGCATCCACGTCGCCGGAGGGCACGAGGTAGCCATTGCGCCGGTGGCGGATGATCTCCGCGGGGCCGTAATCGAAGTCGTAGGCGATAGGCACGCAGCCTGCGGCCATCGCTTCGACCAGCGCCAGGGGAAAGCCCTCGGAGTGCGCCGTGAACAGCGCGAACGAGGCATGATCGAGCCGTTCCCGCGCATCTGCGACGTGACCGTGAAGCCGGATGTTCGGATCACTCCGGGCCTGTCGGTCCAAGGCGACGCGGCTTTCACCATCGCCGTACACGTCGAGAGAAAGTGACGCTTGTCGCGAGATGTTCACCTGGCGTACCGCCGAGATGGCGTGGGATACCCGCTTCCGCCGGGTCAGCGACGCGACGACGACGCCTTTCGTCGTAGGGCGGCTTGCGGGTGAGAGCGCGCGCTCGGCGCGGTGAGTCGGGTTGGAGACGACGGTGATCACTGGAGACGGTCCCAAGTCGCGACGCATGTCACGGGCCTGCGCCCTGCTCAGGACGGCCACCACATCGAAACGGTCCGCCTGCGAGAGGGCGTCGCTCCGCGACTTCTTCAGCGCGCCGGTGGCGTCGCGGTGCGCGCCGTGGACGAGGTGCGCGGTGACCACGTGCGGTCGCCGGTACCGTGCCATGAACGGGGCGGCGGTCTTGCTGTCGACGATGAAGTAGCTCGGCCGGCCGGCGGTGAGTGCATCGAGCCAATCGGCGTACAGGTCCCAGATCCGGGTCCATGACCGGATGGGGCGTCCCCGCCGGTCGTGCAGCACCAGCCGCCGGCCGCTGGGCTCCCCCGGTCGGCGCACGTCACGCCGGTCGGTGAGCAGCAGCGATCCGTCCATGCGAAAGTGGTCGGTCTGCACCACCTGACCCTGCGAGTTGTGTCGCAGGCGCGACAGGACGGTACCTCCCCTCAGCCGGTGCATGGTCGCCGCATCGGCATCGACGGGCGGGTCTGCCGCAGGACCGCTGGTCGCGGCATCCGATCCCGGCAGACGGTTCTCGCGGAGCCAGTCATACAGATTGAGAATCCGGATGCCGCGACTGAGCGTACCGTCGGCCCGTAAACGCTCCTGGAGCGCGGGATAGTCGGGCCGCGTATCGAAGGTGAGGACGTCGACGGCGGTGGCGCGTACACCGTAGAACGCGCGAGACCGGCGGAACATCGCCTCGGTCATCCCGCCGAAGTCGTCGGGGATCGACCACGTCACGGCGAAGTGCCGCCCTGCAGGCAGATGCGATCGTCCAGGAGCCACGCTGTCATTGTCGCCGGAAGGACCTCGGGGCGGATCGGGGTTGACTCGTGTTCTCTCGCATCGGGACGGTCGCCGACCATACGCGCAACCGGACGGCAAGCCCCACGTCGGATAGCCCTTGCGCCTTCTGGATATCTGCGTAGCGTGTGCAAGAGGGAGCATCGGCGCAGCCGAGGGGAGGTGTCTTCGATGGGAAAGCTGATCTACGAGAGCGACATCAGGGTCGACTTCGAGGACCGCGCGCTGGCTCATCTCCAGCTCGTCATCACCACCAAGCTGCGGCGGAGGGAAGCATTCCACTTCACGTGGAAGGACGACGCCAGCATCGGCAACGGCCGGACCTCGGTGTGGATCCACCCCGAGGCCAATCTGGTCTTCAAGTACTACGGGTCCCGGCAACCCCATCTCAACCACGCATGGCTGGAGGCCCTCGTCGCCGCCGCCAACTCCCCCGGCGGTCTTTACCTCGTCCCTGAACCGGCGTCACCCGCCGAGTCGCACGACGTCGGCGAACTCGTGACCACCGACGCCTAGCCGGCCGGCCGGTCTCAGCCCTTCACCCCGCCCGCGCTGATGCCGTGGATGATCTGCCGCTGCGCGACGAAGAACACGATGATCATGGGAACAGTGGCGATGACGCTCGCCGTCACGATGAGCTCCCAGTGCCACTCGCCGCCGAACCCGAAGGCGTCGACGAGGGATTTGAGCCCACGCGGCAGCGTGTAGTCCGCGGAGTCCCGCAGGTAGATCAGGGCGCGCATGAGGTCGGTCCACACGGCCTGCACCTCGAACACGAAGGTCACGGCGAGCGCGGGCTTGCTCAGGGGCAGCGCGATGCGCCAGAACAGATCCCAGTTCGAGGCGCCGTCGACGCGGGCCGCCTCGAAGAAGTCCCGCGGCAGGCCGAGCATGAACTGGCGGAGGAGGAACACATAGAAGGCGCTGGCGAACATGTTCTGCGCCCACAGCGGCACCAGGGTGCCGACGAACCCGAGCGCGTTCCAGATGAGGAACGTCGGGATCATCGTGACCGCGCCGGGCAGCATCATCGTCGCGAGCACCACGCCGAACAGCGCGCCTCTCCCCCGGAACCGGAAGTAGGCGAACCCCCACGCGACCATGGCGCTCGACAGCGTCACGGTGGTGGCGGCGAGCACGGTCACCAGCAGCGTGTTCCACAGCCACAGTGCGAGGGGCGCCGCCTGCCACACCTGGACGTAGTTGTCCCACGTGAAGGTCTCGGGGATCAGCCGGTTGTCGAACACCTCGCCGCGGGGCTTGAACGACGCGCTGACCAGCCACACGAACGGGTACGCGAAGACGATCGCGAGCACGCTGAGGGCCGCGATGACCAGCGATCGGCGGATCAGGTGACGCCGGCGCGCTCGCCGGGCAGCCGTGGTCCGCGCCCGGGGGCCACGAGGCGCCTGGGCCTCCACGTCAGCGACCGGGGGCGCCGCGACCGAACCGTTGGGCTGCTGCGCATCGAGCTCGGCATCGTGGGGAAGGCCGGGAGGGAGCACCCTGCTCATCGGCGATCATCCCCCTCGTAGTACACGACGCGGCGCGAGACCACGATCTGGATCGCGGTGACCGCCATGATGAGCGCGAACAGCACCCATGCCATGGCCGAGGCATACCCCATGTGGAGGAACTCGAACGCCTGCTGGAACAGGTAGATGACGTAGAACAACGCCGCGTCGTTGCTGTATGTCGTGTTGCCCGCGCCGAAGAACGCGGTGTACGCCTCATCGAAGGTCTGCAGGCCCGCGATCGTGTTGACGACCACGATGAAGAACAGCGCGGGGCTGATCATCGGCACCGTGATGGAGAAAGACTGACGCCAGAATCCGGCCCCGTCGAGCTTCGCGGAGTCGTAGAGCTCGTCGGGGACGGCCTGCAACGCGGCCAACAGGATGATGACCGAGGCGCCGACGGTCCACAGACTCATGATGATGAGCCCGGGCTTCACCCACGCAGCATCCGTCGTCCATGACGGCCCATCGATCCCGAACCATCCCAGCACCGTGTTGAAGAGCCCGTTCTGGCCGTTGAAAAGCAGCAGGAACAGGATGCCGACCGCGACCGGCGGGGTCATCTTCGGCAGGAAGAACACCGTGCGGAAGAATCCGGCGCTTCGGCCGGCGCGATTGAGCAGCAGGGCGAGCAGGAGCGAGACCAGCACGTACAGCGGCACCTGCACGAGCGTGAAGAACAGCGTGTTGCCGAGTGCCAGCGCGATCTTCGGGTCGTTGAACAGTTCGACGTAGTTGTCGGCACCGACGAAATTCGGGTCGTTGATGACGTCGTAGTCGGTGAGCGACAGGTACACGCTGTAGATCAGCGGCCACGCCGTGAACACCGCGAAACCTACCAGCCAGGGGCTGAGGAACAGCAGCGCGGAGCCCAGGTTCCGCCGCCGCGCCCGCCTGCGACCGCGCTCGCGGTC
>DATEOM010000135.1:0-6550 GCA_035274105.1 Microbacterium sp. | reverse complement strand
GGGAGCAGTTCCTCGAGTCCGAGGGGATCTCGAAAACGACGGCCTGGCGCTACATGGAAATGGCCGCTGGTCGCCCGGTGTCGTTTCAGTCGACCGACGAGGTGAAACGACCTGTGGATAACCATCCGGGCGAAATTATCGGCGACGCCCCGAGCGGGCCGCGCCTCGTGCCCGACGCGCCAGACTTCGACCCGGTGCCCCAGCCGCCGGCGCCGCTGCCGCGTCCGGGGTTCACGCTCCGGCTCGGCGACTGGAAGCTCGCGCTGCGCGACGTGGGCGTGGTCGACACGCTGATCTGCGACCCGCCGTACGGCGCGAGGACGCACGCATCGGAGACCACCCGCGCCGACGGTTCCGACGTCGACGGCCTCGCGCCCGACTACGAGGCGTGGACTCCCGACGATGTCGCGCGATTCGTCGCCCACTGGTCGACGCGCGTGCGCGGCTGGATGGTCGCGCTGACCTCGCACGACCTGATCCCGGCATGGGAGGCCGCGTACCTCGCTGCCGACCGCTACTCGTTCGCGCCGGTGCCGTGCGTGATCCGCGGCATGAGCGTGCGCGTGCGCGCCGACGGGCCGAGCTCGTGGGCGATCTATGCGATGGTCGCGCGTCCGCGCAATGCCGAGTTCGTGAACTGGCGGACACTGCCAGGCGCGTACGTCGGGCCATCGCAGCCCGGCGCCGAGAGCGGGCGCGGGAAACCGCTCTGGCTCATGAAAGAGCTGGTCGGCGACTACTCGCGCGAGAACGACCTCGTGTGTGACCCGCTCGCCGGATACGGATCCACGCTCCTTGCCGCGCTCGAGACCGGTCGGCGAGCCGTTGGCGCTGAGCGCGACCACGGCGCCTACGACGAAGCATACCGACGCGCGGCCACTCCGCGCGAAGAACCGACGAACCCCTGACCCGACACCAGAAAGGCAATCACATGGCGAAGCGACAACCAGAACTCCCCAACACCCGGCGCGACGACGAGCCGGATCCCCCGAAGCCGATCAAGGCGCTCGACGACGCGTGCGACCTCCTCGAGAAGGCCAAGGGCAAGGCGACGCGCGCCGGTCAGGCCGTCGTCGAGGCGAAGAAGGCCGCGGACGCGCTCCTGGTCGAGCACGGGCTCGTCGAGTACGAGTACGAGAGCTCGGCGGGCGTGCTCAAGAAGATCTTCCGCAAGACCGCGGTCGCGACCTGCAAGGTCAAGGTCGCGAAGAAGACCGACGAGGACGGCGACGACGGGGATGAGGAGTAGCCATGTCGGCATCCCGCGAAGAGCTGGTCAAGATCGCGCGCGAGGTCGTGACCGGCGTGAACCGCCCGAGCTACTGCGAGAACCCGGCGGCGTTCGACCCGCACGAGTGGGTGCTCGAGGCGATGCAGATCGCATTCGCACGCGGCGTGGCCACCGGTCGCCGCCTCGAGCACGAAGACACCGTCGCGGCGGTGCTCACGTGATCGCCGCGCGCTTCGTCGAGTCGCTTGCCGAGCTCGCGGCCGAGTTGGCGCGCCAGTTCCCGGGCGTCACGCTCGCCGACGGCACGATGCCCGGCCTCGCGCGGATCGAGCAGCCGCTGCCTCGGGGGCTCGTCACGTGCCCGACCTGTGGGACCGCGCAGCGTCCCGGCGCGGTGCACTTCGCGACGGTGACGGCGCTTCGGCCGTGCGCGGGGAGCTGGAGACGACCGTGAGCGCCCCGCTGATCATGAGCCGATACCACGTGGCCGAGCAGACCGACGGCCGCGGATGGATGGTGCTCAAGCTCGATGAGATCGGCTCCAACAAGGTGACCGTGCTGCTCAGCGACCTGCCCGAGGATGGCGCGCGCACGATGCTGGCCGACCTGCGCGCCGGCGAGGTGTCCACATGACAGCGCTCGTCGCGATCGACCCAGTCGAGCACCTCCTCGTCGAGGCGCTCGGCGATCCGGACGCGCCCAAGAAGAAGCGCCGGAAGTCCTCGTCGACGTACAACTCGCGCACGCTCGTCGAGTGTCGGAAGCGCGGATGGATCGCCGGTGTCGTCGAGCGGACTATCCCGTTCCCGAAGCCGCGCGGGACGAAGATCGATTTGTTCGGCGTGATCGATGTCGTCGCCGTCGACCTGTCAGCACCGCTCGGCCAGCGGACGATCGGTATCCAGTCCACGAGCGGCGGCACCGGCGGATCGCATTCGCCTCACCGCGCGAAGATCCTGGCGGAGCCGCGCGCGCGCGACTGGGTGGCGGCCGGCAACCGGCTGGAGCTGTGGTCCTGGGCAAAACAGGGGGCGCGCGGCCAGCGGAAACGGTGGCTTCTTCGCGTCGAGACCTACGAGCAGATGGTCGCAGGCGCGGCAGGAAGCGAGGCAGCATGAGCGACGCAGAGCGAGAGGGCCTTTCGGAGCGCGGCCTTTCGGATCTCCTCAACAAGGCGGTCGCCGAGGCCGTTGAGTGCGGCGAGGGTTGGTGGTGGCTGTCGTTCGCGGACGGCGGTCGGCCGACCGGCCAGCAGTTCCTCGGCGTGGCTGTCGTGCGCGCCGCGGGCCTCGGGTTCGCCGTGATGCGCGCGCACGCGCTCGGCATCAACCCGGGCGGCGAGGTGCAGGGCATGGAAATCCCCGCGGCCTGCGCGCCTCCCGACGCGATGCTCGACCACCTAACGACGGACCCGGCGCGCATCGCTGAGCTCGAGGAGCAATGGTGCGAGGCCAGCTGGGCCGCGATCGGGAAGCCGAGGCCGGCATGAGAAAGATCGATGACCTCATCGCTCGCTCGTCGGTGGGCGCGGCGCTGCGCGACATCAAAGAGCGCGGACTCGCCGCGCACCTCAAGGACCTCGAGCGCGAGATGCACCCGCGGCGCCGCGCGCCGTGCTCGGCCTGCGCGTTCCACCGGCGCACCCGCGGCGTGGCCTGCCTCAAGCACACCCGCCGCGGTGAGCGGGCCGCGAGAGCGCGGTCGATCGGAGTCGTGCGGTGAGGCCGCGCTGTCTTCGCTCCGGCCAGGAGAAGCGCAGCTACGCGAGCCAAGCTGCGGCGATCCGTGCCGCGGCCGGGTTCGCCGCGCGCGGCGACCGGCGCGCCAACTACAACGCCTACGAGTGCAGCTGCGGACGCTGGCACCTGACCACGCTCGACCGGCGGCAGCTGCGAGAGATCCGCAAAGGAGTCGCATGAGCAGGAATCAAACCCGACGCTCCATCAGCCTCACGCGCGAGCTGCACGACCGGCTGTTCACCTTCGCGGCCGAGCACAGGATGCCCGCAGCGCAGGTCGTCACGCAGGCCATCGAGGCGGTGCTCCGCGGCGACGTCAAGCTCGCACCCGCCGCGGACCCGAGCGCGCTTGCACGCGAGACGTCGGTCCAGCGCGGCTCACGACCGGGCGTCGTGTGGAAGAGCGAGGGCGCGGCCCAGCCGGCTGCAGCGCCCGACGTCGCGCCGGACGACGAGAGCCAAGGATGGGGCGTGTGAGCGACGGAATCGAGATCCGCGTCAAGGCCTACTCGTACCCGTGCTGGGCATGTCAGCGCGCTGCGAGACACGGGGCCCTGCATCTTGCTGGTCAGGCGCTCCTTCGCGATGGCACGTCGCACCTGATCGGTGGCCCAGGCGATCGGCCGCTCTGCGAGCGCGAGGACCGACGATGAGCGACGGCATCGAAATGGTCGAGGTCTACGAGGTTGCGACGCCGCGACTCGCGCCGGTCGAGTACGTGGGGCGCCTGCAGCGCGATCCGGTCGATGGGCTGTTCGTCGACGCGTCGAGCTTGCGCGTGGGCGATGTGCTCGTCGCTCGCCCAGGCTCGCATGGTCCCTGGCGCACTGGCCGCGCAGCCGTCGTGCGCGGGCTGGGTGTCACGTGGTCAAGCATCACGGCCATCTGCGATGGTGACCACGTCTACCGCATCGGCAAGCCGACCACGCCGAGCCTCGAGGAGCGCGTGGCGATGCTCGAGCGGCTGGTCTACCCGGACCTCGTCATCGCGGACGACGCGGAGAAGAGCGGGCGGCCTGAGGTCGCGGCCGAGCTGCGAGCACGCGTCCCGTGGTGGCGCGAGCCGGGAAGTCGCACTTGAAACGCGAGAAGGTCAGCGAGGCGGACGTCGCTGCGGTCGTCATCGCGTGGCTCGAGCAGCTCGGCTTCGACGTCTACCAAGAGGTCGAGTGCGTCGGTGGCGTGGCCGACATCGTGGCGCGCCGCGGACCCGAGCTGACGATCGTTGAGACCAAGGCCAGCCTCTCGCTCGCGTTACTACATCAGGCCATGGAGCGCAGGCGTCAGGCGCATCGCGTCTACATCGCGGCTCCGTACACGCGCCATCTCGGCGAGACGGCCGCGATCTGCGCCGCCATCGGCATCGGCCTGCTCGACGTGCGCGTGGCAAGAGAGCACGTCTGCTCGAGCGACGGATTCGGCATGCCGGCGGTTCACGAGGTCGTCACGAGCGCAAGGTGGAACACGCGGCCGGTCGCGCTGCGAGCCAAGCTGTCTGACGGTCACAAGACGCACGCGAGGGCAGGCACGAAGGGTGGCGGGCGCTGGACGCCATTCCGCGACACCTGCGAGCAGCTTGCGCGCGTGGTCCGGACAACGCCCGGCATCACACTCAAGGCAGCAGTCGACGAGATCAAGCACCACTACCGCACGCCAGCGATCGCGCGCGGGTCGATCGCTCACTGGATTCACCACGGCAAGGTCCCGGGCGTACGGCTCGATCTCGAGTCCGGCGATCAGCCGACGCTGGTGCCCGCGTGAGCACGGTCCGCGACCCGGTATTCGGGTGCCTGATCGCCACCGGTCGCAAGGATCGCGACGGATATGCCTTCTGCGGCAGGACCCGCGCACACATCGCGGCGTGGGTGCGAACGCGCGGCCCGGTGCCGGACGGGCTCGAGCTCGACCACCTGTGCCGGGTGCGCGCGTGCTGTGCCGTCCACCATCTCGAGCCGGTGACGCGCAGTGAGCAGGAGAAGCGCAAGTTCCTCCACTACCGACTTCGACGTACGCACTGTCCTGCTGGCCACGCGCTTGTGGGGTCGAATCGAATCCTCACAAGCTTCGGGGGCATTGTCTGCCGGTCGTGCAATAACGCCGCGGCAACAAGCAAGGAGGCAGGTGAACAATGACCGCAACCGCAGTTGGATTGCTGGTGAAGAAGCGTTGTGAGACGGCCCGATGGCACATCGGCCGCATCGTCTCGATCGTCAGCGGAGACACCGTCGACATCACCGAGCTGTCGGACGGCGACGACTGGCCCGAGGAGGGCAACGGGACCTACGACTGGGGCATCGGCGCGAAGGTGTTCCGGTCCGTGCCCAAGGGCACCGACATCGGCGAGTGGCAGGAGCTCGACGACCCCGCGCTCGCCGCAGCGATTCCCGCGTTGCTCGCCGCGCCCGACATCCCGACGTCGCTCTCGCTGACGCTCGGAGCCGCGAGCGGCGTGCAGGTCTCCGCGACCAGGCCCGCGCTGGTCGTTGTGCGAGGCACCGGAGCGCCGGCGCTGAGCGCGACTGGCACCCAGGCGTTCACCGTCCAACTGCTCGTCGGCGACACCGCGTCAGGGCCCGCGCCCTCGACGGTCATCGACGACGTGGACGGCTCGGTGAACGCGACCCTGATTCTCGGCGTGGCCACGACAACGACGATGCCGTGGAAGCTCGTCGCGATCGTGCCCGCCGGCAAGTACATCCGCGTCGTGCAGAGCGCCGGCGCGGCGACCACCACGCTCACCGCGGCGACCAAGCAGCCGCTGTGACACCAACCCAAGGAGCGACTGACATGCCCCAGACCGACCAGACCGAGACCACGCCAACGACCGGTGCAGGCGAAACGCGAGCGCCGACCGAGCACATCATGCAGTTCTTCGCGCACTCGCATCTGCCGCCGCACCTCGCCGAGGTCTCGGCGCCGTTCGGCGAACTCGCCGACAGCATCGTGCTCTCTCTGCCGCGCAACCCGGAGCGCACCATCGCTCTCAGGAAGCTCCTTGAGGCCAAGGACGCTGCGGTGCGCGCGTTGGTGGCGAAGTGAGCGGCGCGCTGTTCGCGGTGACGTTCGGCCTGCCGAGGAGCACGTGAGCCGCGTGTACTCGCACTTCGCGACGCAGGACGAGGCGATCGCCGCCGCTCTGGTCGACGCGGCGCCCGGCGAAGTCGTCGAGGTTCACATGACCGCGTGCGGGATCGTCGAGGATCCCGAGACCGGAGAGGTGCTCAAGCCGTGCACGTGCGAGCCGATGTCCCTGACGGTCGGAGCGAGCGCGTGAAACCGAGCGCGGTCCGCATTCAGCGAAGGAAGAAGGCGCGCCGTCGCGCCGAGAACCGCCTGATGCTGAACGATCTCAAGAATCGGCCATGCGCGGACTGCGGCGGCACCTTCCACCCTGCGTGCATGGAGTTCGATCATCGCGATCCGACGACGAAGGTCGACACCGTGTCGCGCATCGCGATGTCTCGCGGAACACCTGCCATCCTGAAGGAAATCGAGAAGTGCGATCTGGTATGCGCGAACTGCCATCGTATGCGCAGCGTCGCACGCGGACTCGGGCGCAATCACTCAGTGCGCATCCGCTC
>DATEOM010000134.1:0-2286 GCA_035274105.1 Microbacterium sp. | reverse complement strand
CCGAGGGGCTGCTTCAGCGAGTAGACGTCGACACCGGTCGAGGCGTTCTCCGAGAACGCGCCCTTGATGAGGTGCGGGAACCCGGTCGCGAGCTCCACGACCTCCTGGCCGCGCAGGATCTCGCCCATCGCGTCGGAGAGCACCTTGCCGTGCTCGGCCGTGATGATCTCGGCGAGCTCGCGCTTCCGGGAGTTGAGGAGCTCGCGGAAGGCGAACAGCACCGTCTGGCGCTTCGCGATCGAGAAGCCCTTCCACACCCGGTAGCCGGCTTTCGCCGACGCGATCGCCGCGTCGATCTCGGCCTGATCGGCCAGCGCGACGCGTGCCGAGACCTGGCCGGTCGCGGGGTTGAACACCGGCGCGGTGCGGCCGGAGGTCGAGGCGCGCTCGGCGCCGTCGATCCAGTGGGAGATCACGCGGACGTCGGCGTCGGCGTCGGTCTGCGCAGAAGTGGTGTCGGTGATGCTCATGGCAGTTCCTTCGTGAGTGTCAGAGGTCGGTGTGGACGAGGCCGGCCGCGATGTCCACGGCGGCCGCGACGTCCCCGTCGGGCGGATAGAGCAGGGTGCGGCCCACGGTGAGCCCGCGGACGCCCGGAAGCGACAGCGCGTCCTCCCACGCGGCGAACGTTTCGTCGGGGTCGACGCCGGAGTCGCCGCCGAGGAGCAGGGTCGGCATGGTGGTGGCAGCCATCACCCGTTCCATATCGTCGACGACCGGCAGCTTCATCCACGTGTAGGCGCTCGAGGCGCCGAGACCGGAGGCGATCGCGATCGACAGGATCACGGCATCCGTCGACAGGTCGTTGACGATCCGCCCGTCGACACGGTTGCTGAGGAACGGCTCGAGCATGATCGGAAGTCCCGCGGCCGAGGCCTGGGTGACCGCATCCGTCATCGCGGTCAGGGTCGAGACGGTTCCGGGATCCTCGAGGTCGACGCGCACGAGGGTCTTCGCGAAGTCAATGCCGGACGCGACCATGGTGGGCACGTCGTAGGCGGTCATGCGGTCGTCCATCTCGAAGGACGCGCCGCGCAGGCCGCCGCGGTTCATGGATCCGACGATGATCTTGTCGTCGAGCAGGCCCAGCGCGGCGAGGTCGTCGATGATGTCGGGCGTTCCGAGCACGCCGTCCACCCCGGGGCGGCTGAGCGCGGTCGCCAGGCGATCGAGCAGCTCGTACCGGTCGGCCATCGCGATCGGGTTCGACCCGACCCCCAGAGCGCCGCGGGCGGGGTGGTCGGCAGCGACGATGAAGAGGCGTCCATCACCGCGGAGCACCTCGCGCCGGCGGCGGTCGGCCAGAGCAGCGCCGATGATGGCGGGTTGGGTGGCGCGGATGTCGCGGAGGCGCGCGAAGTCGTCCTCGGTGAGGAACTGCGTCATCGGGAGACTCCCGTCTCGACGATCGCGGCGACCTCGGCTTCAGTGGGCATCGCCGTGGAGCACTCCAGCCGCGACGCGACGATCGCACCCGCGACGTTCGCGAAGCGGAGGATGCGCTCGAGGTCCCACCCTGAAAGCAGCCCGTGGCACAGTGCGCCGCCGAAGGCGTCGCCGGCGCCCAGTCCGTTCACCACGTCGACCCAGTACGGCGGCACGACGACCGAGTCGTCGCGGGTCTTGGCGAGCACGCCCTTCGGCCCCTGCTTCACGATCGCGAGCTCGACGCCGCGCTCGAGCAGAGCATCGGCGGCGCGCTCGGGCTCGGTCTCACCGACCGCGACCTCGCACTCCTCGCGGTTGCCGACGGCCACCGTCGCGTGCTCGAGCGCCCGCGCCACCTGGACACCCGCCTCGGCCGGGTCGGTCCAGAACATCGGACGATAGTCCAGGTCGAACACTGTGTGGCCCGTGGTGCGTGCCTGCAGCGCGGCGTGATGCGCCGCACGGCTCGGCTCCTGACTGAGACCGGTCGCCGTGAACCAGAAGATGCGCGCCGAGCGCACGGCATCGAGGTCGAGGTCGCCGGGCGCGACATCGAGGTCGGGCGCCTTCGGCTCGCGGTAGAAGTACAGCGGGAAGTCGTCGGGCGGGAAGATCTCGCAGAAGGTGACCGGCGTCTTCAGCGTCGGGTTCACGCCCACGTAGCGGTTGTCGACGCCCAGACGCTCCAGCTCGGCGAGCAGGTAGCGACCGAACGGGTCGTCGCCGACGCCGGAGATGAGCGCGGCGGCGCGGCCGTGCCGCGCGGCGGCGACGCTGACGTTCGCGGCGCTGCCGCCGAGGAACTTGCCGAACGTCTGCACCTCTTCGAGCCCGACGCCGGACTGGAGCGGGTAGATG
>DATEOM010000133.1:0-2174 GCA_035274105.1 Microbacterium sp. | reverse complement strand
GTCCTCCACGATGAGAGTCTGCCCCGTGTACTCGCGCGCGGGCTGGGTGAAGATCTCGTACGCGGCGTCGGCGTAGATCTCGGGCGTGCGGCTGACCTTCATCATGCGGTCGCCGCCGAGGGCGAACTGCACGGCGGCGGTCGCGATCGTGGTGCGCGGCCACAGTGTGTTCGCGGCGATGCCCGCCTCGGCGAACTCGGCGGCGATGCCCAGCGTCGCCATCGTCATGCCGTACTTCGCGAGGGTGTAGCCGGTGTGCCCGCCGAGCCACTTCGGCGAGAGGTTGAGCGGCGGCGAGAGCGAGAGGATGTGCGGGTTCGCGGCATCCTTCAGGATCGGCACCGCGGCGCGGGAGAGCATGAAGGTGCCGCGCACGTTGACGTCCTGCATGAGGTCGTACTTCTTGGCGTCGAGGTCGAGAGAGCGCGAGAGGTCTATCACCGACGCATTGTTCACGACGATGTCGATGCCGCCGAACTCGCCCTGGGTCTTCAGCACCGCCTCGGTGACGTCGTCGTCGTTGCGCACGTCGCCGACGATCGGCAGCGCGTTGCCGCCGGCCGCGCGGATCTCTTCGGCCGCCGAATGGACGGTGCCCTCGAGCTTGGGGTGCGGCGTGTCGGTCTTGGCCAGCAGCGCGATGTTGGCGCCGTCGCGTGCCGCGCGCAGCGCGATCGCGAGGCCGATGCCGCGGCTGCCGCCCGACATCAGGATCGTCTTGCCGGCGAGGGGCTTGTCGCTCATCGGGGTCTCCTCGGGTCAGGAAGTCAGGAACGGGACTTGGCGGATGCTGCGGCGAAGGCCGCGACGCGCGCCTTGGCCTCGTCGGTGTCGAAGCAGGCGCCGATCGAGGCGGCCTCGTCGTCGAGGTTCTCGGCGAACGAGCGCCCGGCCCCGGTGCGGACGAGGCGCTTGGCCTGACCGAACGCTCCGGTGGCGTTCTCGAGCCAGAACCGTGCCACGGCTTCGGCGCGTGAGGCGACGTCGGCCGCGGGCACGACCTCGGTCACCAGCCCCCAGTCGAGGGCGGTCGGGGCGTCGATCGTGAGGTCCTGCAGGAGCAGCTGCAGCGCGCGCCGCTGGCCGACCGCGGCGGGAAGCAGCGTCGAGACGCCGAGGTCGGGCGTGAGCCCGATGTTGGCGTACCTGCTCACGAACTTGGACTGCTCGGACGCGACGATGTAGTCGGCGGTGAGCATCAGCCCGAGTCCCCCACCCGCCACCGCGCCCTGCACGGCGGCGACGATGGGCTTGTCCGACTCCACGAAGGTGCGGATGCCGTCGTGGATCGTGTGCGCGGCGCCGGTGACGTCGGCACCCGAAGCACCCGACGTCGCCATCTCGAGCACGTCGCCCCCGGCGCAGAAGGCGGGCCCCGCAGCATCCATGATGATGGCCCCCACCGACGCGTCGGAGGTGAGCTCGTGCGCGACGTCGCGCCAGCGGGCACCCATCTCGAAGCCCATCGCGTTGAGGAACGCCGGCCGGTTGAAGGTCACGCGCGCGAGGGCGCCGTCGCGCGTGACGAGGATCGAGTCGCTCACGTATCTCCTTTACTTCGGCGCCATGCGGATGGCGCCGTCGAGGCGGATGGTCTCGCCGTTGAGGTAGCCGTTGTCGACGATCGACATCACGAGGCGGGCATACTCGTCGGGCTTGCCGAGACGCTGCGGGTACGGCACCTGCTGGCCGAGGGAGTCCTGCGCGGCCTGCGGCAGCGACGCGAGCATGGGGGTCTCCATGATGCCGGGGGCGATCGTCACGACGCGGATGCCGTAGCGCGCGAGTTCGCGAGCGATCGGGAGGGTCATGGCGTGCACGCCGCCCTTCGACGCGGAGTACGCGGGCTGTCCGATCTGGCCGTCGAACGCCGCGACGCTCGCGGTGTTCACGATCACGCCCCTCTCGCCGGGCGCACCGTCGCCGCCCGACGTGGGCTCGGTCTTCGCGATGGCGGCGGACGCCTGCGAGATGACGTTGTACGTGCCGATGAGGTTCACGCGGATGATCCGTTCGAAGCCCTCGAGTGGCGACGGGTCGCCCTCGCGGTCGAGCACCTTGGCGGGCGGCGCGATGCCGGCGCAGTTCACGACGACGCGGAGGGGGCCGGATGCTGCGGCCGTGGCGACTGCGGCGGCCACCTGCTCCGGGCTCGTCACGTCGGCCGGAGCGAA
>DATEOM010000132.1:0-9399 GCA_035274105.1 Microbacterium sp. | reverse complement strand
CGCCACGCGTGCGGAACACCGCGGAGGCCATCGCCGCCCACGGATCGAGCGGGGCGACGGGCGCATCGGAGCCGAAGAGCAGGTTCGCTCCGGTGTCGGCGAGGGCGCGCAGCGGGTACGGCTGCGCGGTCTGGCCCGCCCACACCGTGTCGGTCAGGTCGCGGTCGTCGAGCGCGTGCTCGGGCTGGACGCTGGCGCCGACGCCCAGTCGCGCGAACCGCGGGATGTCGGCGTGCGCGACGAGCTGCGCGTGCTCGATCGTGCCCCACGCGCCTGTGGCCGCGAAGGCATCGAGCGCGTGCGAGTTCGCGACGTCGCCGATCGCGTGGATCGCCGACGCGATGCCCGCCGCCGTCGCCCGCGTCATGAGGTCGACGAGCGTCGCGAGGTCGACCGTGATCATGCCGTGATTGTGCGGATCTCCCGGGTACGCGTGGGAGCACGCGGCGGTGCGGGTGCCGAGCGACCCGTCGGTGATCACCTTGAGCGGGCCGACACGCACGAGATCGGATGCTGCGCCCCGGGCGACGTCGCCGGTCTGGAGTCCGTCGGCGATCGCCCGGTCGAGGAACTGCGGGTAGATCCCGAACGAGATGCGCAGCGCGTCGAACCCGGCGGCGAGCCGCCGTACCCACGCAGCCTCGTTCCACGACATGTCGAGGTCGACGAGTCCCACGACACCCCGGGATGCGGCGTCCTGCGCCATGCGCGACACGAGCGGGTCGGACACCGACGCGTCCACGGCGTTGAGCCGGCGCGAGATCTCGAACGCCGGCTCCTCGCGGAGGAGCCCGGAACCGTCCGGCTCGAATCCCTCGCCGCGCAGCGCCGCCGAGTTCAGCCACACGCTGTGCACGTCGGCATTGATGAGGTACGTCGGCACCTCGCCCGTCGCGGCGTCGAGGAGCGCGAGATCGGGCGTGTCGGACCAGAACGCGTCCCGGAAGCCGCTGCCCACCCGCCGGCCGTCGGGCAGCGGCTCGGCGGCGGCCATGAGCGCCGCCGCCTGCGCCGCGGACGACGCGTCGCCCAGCGCCACCCGCTGGGCGGAGAGTGCCCACTGCACGGTGTGCACGTGGTGGTCCCACAGACCGGGAATCATCCACCCGCCGTCGGCGTCGAGCACGTGCCCCCGGCGCGGCAGCGCCCCGGCGGGCGCGATGTCGACGACGAGCCCTTCGGCCAGGTGCACGTCGACCGGGTCGGCGCCGAACGGATCGGTGCGGTCGGAGCCGGTCAGACGTGCGTTCGCGATGACGTCGGGGGCTTCACCGCGGGCCGCCGTCACCGGGCGGCCTTCCGCGTCTCGAGGTCGCGGCGCATCTCGTCCGCAAGGCGCGGGTCGGCGTACGGGCTCGCACCGGCCTCGAGCTCGATGATGACGGTCTCGACCGTCTCGTCAGGCTTGTTCTGACTGAACTTGCGCTTGCCGACGACCTTCGTCGGCGTGAGCCGGAAGCCCACCGTGCCCCGCTCGAGCCGGCGCACGTACTCCGGATCGTTCGGCGGTTCCCACATCAGGCGCGGCTGCGGCAGTCCGCTCTCGAAGCGCGCGACGAGACGCTCGAGCACCTCGAGGTTCTCCTCCGGCGTCAGCAGCTCGGGGACGCCGGAGAGGTGCGCCGACACGAAGTTCCACGTCGGGACGCTCTGCACATCGCCGTACCAGCCGGGTGAGATGTAGCCGTGGGGGCCCTGCACGACCACGAGCAGCTCGCGCTCCCCGAGGCCGTGGATGAGGTCGTCGGGCTTGCCCACGTGCCCGACGATGGTGAGGTCGTCGCGGTCGGCGTCCAGCAGCACCGCGTAGTGCGAGGCGACCATCCCGTCCTCGGTCGACGAGACGATCGTGACCCACGGGTTGTGCTCGATGAGCCGGCGGATCTCGCCGACATCCGACATCGCGAAGCTCGGGTTCTGACGCATGCGCCCAGCCTATTGGCGGGCACGGCCACCCGACCGCGGCCTCAGGCCTGGCAGTTCGGGCACCAGTAGAGCTTGCGCCCCGCGGCCTCTTCGACCACGATCGCCGTGCCGCACACCCGGCACGGCAGACCCGCGCGGTGGTAGACCCAGTGCCGGTCGTCGCGGCTGGCCATCGCCGCGCGGTACGCCTCGGGGTCGAGGTCGTCCATCGTCATCATCTGCCCGGTCTCGACGCCGATGGCGAGCAGCCGCACCCAGTCCCGCCAGAGCTCGCGCACGACCTCCTCGCGGACGTCGCGCCCCGGCGTGTGCGGATTCTGGCGCGCTCGGAACAGCAGCTCGGCGCGGTAGACGTTGCCGATCCCGCTCACGACGTTCTGATCCATGAGCAGCAGTCCGATGGATGTCGGCTTGCGCCGCACGACCGTCGTGAAGCGCTCCTCGCCCTCCGCGACGTCGTCCACCAGCGGGTCGGGGCCGAGCTTCGCGATGGTGGCGGCGACCTCGTCCGGCGTCTGCAGTTCGCACGCGGTCGGGCCGCGCAGGTCGGCGCAGGTCACCTCCGTGAGCAGGCGCAGGCGCACCTGGCCGACCACGGGCGGCGGCCACTGATCGCCCTCGTCGGCGAGCCCGGTGGTCTGCTCCGACATGCGCACGTGCACGCGCGTGCGGCGCGGCGCGCCGATCGAGGTCAGCGAGTTCTCCCCCGCGCTGTCGAGGATCGGGGCCTCGAGGTCGGTGCCCCGCTGATTCGTCTGGCCCATGCGGCCGTTCGCGGACGCGATCGTCGGGTCGACGAGGATCTCGCCGGCGAAGTCCCACGCCCCGTACATGCCGAGGTGCACCCGCAGCCAGAGATCGTCGTCGAACTCGAGGAACATCTGCTTGCCGACGGCTCGCACCGACGTCGCGGTGCGGCCGCTCAGGATCTCGGCGCCCTCGACGAAGCGCCCCTGCGGGCTCGACGCCGCGACGGGGCGGCCGACGAAGTTGCGGTCGAACTGGCGCGCGATGCGATGGACGGAATGCCCCTCGGGCACGGCTCAGCCGGCTTCGGGGTCGAACGAGCTGTCGTCGGCGGCGAGGACGTCCGGCTGCCCGGCGGTGGCACGCGGGTCGGGCTCGAGGGAGCCGTCCTCCTCGTAGGCGGCGAGCTGCGCGATGCGGCGGGCGTGACGCTCCTCACCCGAGAACGGCGTCGCGATGAAGCGGTCGATGAACGTCGCCGCCTCTTCGAACGTGTGCTGGCGCGCCCCGATCGCGATGACATTGGCGTCGTTGTGCTCACGGGCGAGCTCCGCCGTGGCGATGCTCCACGCGAGTGCGGCGCGGACGCCCACGACCTTGTTCGCCGCGATCTGCTCCCCGTTGCCCGACCCGCCGAAGACGACGCCGAGCGCCTCGATGCCCGCGGCCTGGTCGCGCACGACCGCCTGGGCCGCGCGGATGCAGAACGCCGGGTAGTCGTCGAGGGGGTCGTATTCGACCGGTCCGTGGTCGACGACGTCGTGACCGGCGGTCGCGAGGTGGTGCTGCAGCTGCGTCGAGAATTCGAGGCCGGCGTGGTCGGTCGCGATGTGGATGCGCATGGACTCAATCCTAGAGAGGGGTCGGAGGATGAAGGACGACGGATGCCGCGTCCCGCAGCGGGCGTCGATCAGGCGGGTCGCGGACTCACGGAGCGACGCCGGCGGCCGCCGGCTTGAAGCCCGCACGCACGTTCTCGCAGCAGGCGGGGCGGCAGACGTCGAACCACGGCCCGAGGCCCGTCGCGTGAGGCCGATCCGCCGCCGGCGTGCCGTTCAGCCGCTCTTCGACGAGGTCGACCAGACCCGACACGAAGACCGGGTCGACACCCGGCGTGGGCGTGCGCATCGCGCGGATGCCCACCTCGGCCGCAGCATCCATCGCCTCCGTGTCGAGGTCCCACAGCACCTCCATGTGGTCGCTCATGAAGCCCACCGGAACGATTGCGATCGCCTGCACCCCGGCGCCGGGAAGCTCGGCGATGACGTCGTTGATGTCGGGCTCGAGCCACGGCTGCGTAGGCGGGCCGGAGCGCGACTGGTAGACGAGGTCCCACGCGACGCGGTCGGCGCCGGAGACCTCTGCGGCGACGGTCGCCATGACGACCTCGGCCACGGCGAGGTGCTGCGCGGCGTAGGCGCCGCCCTCACCCAGATCGCGGTGCAGCTCGTCGCCCTCGCGCGGGCCGGACCGCTCGGCATCCGCCGTCGGAATGCTGTGGGTCGAGAACAGCACCCGCACGGCCTCGGGGGCGATGCCGTCGGCGAGGAAACCGGCCACGGCGTCGCGCACGCCGTCGACGAAGGGCTGCACGAAGCCGGGGTGGTCGAAGAACTGGCGCACCTTGTCGATCGTCACCGTGCCGGCCAGCCCGGTCTCGGCGAGCACGCGCGCGAAGTCCTCGCGGTACTGCCGGCAGCTCGAGAACGACGAATAGGCGCTGGTCGCGAGCCCCAGGAGGTTCGCGTGACCGGCGGCTGCAGCATCCGTCACCGCCTCGTCGAGGTACGGCGCCCAGTTGCGGTTGCCCCAGTACACGGGGAGGTCGATGTGCCGACGCGCGAGCTCGGCTTCGAGGGCGGACTTGAGTGCCCGGTTCTGCGCATTGATCGGGCTCACGCCGCCGAAGTGGCGATAGTGGTGCGCGACCTCTTCGAGGCGCTCGTCGGGGATGCCGCGGCCGCGCGTGACGTTGCGGAGGAACGGGATGACGTCGTCCTGACCCTCGGGACCACCGAAGCCCGCGAGGAGGATGCCGTCGTACGCGACGGGCTCCTCGACGTACGGGGCGCCGGATTCGGCTGCGGGAGAGGCGAACGGGACGACGTGCTGCTCGGGAGAGGTCACCCCTCCATCCTGACACCGCGCAGCGATGCTTTCAGCCACCGGATCGGGCTTTCGAGGCCGGGCTGTCATAGGCTGGAGCGGTTGTCATCGGTGCCAGCAGCGCTGGTGGCGGCCGCCTGATCGAGCCCCTCGCGCGACGAGCCGATCGACCACCTCCGTCATCCTCACCCATGGGAGCCACAGCAGTGCCTGGAGAGAACCTCACCCGCATCGAGGCGCAGGAGCGCCGTGCGATCGTCGACACGCAGTCGTACGACGTCGCGCTCGACCTGACCAGGGGCGCCGAGGTCTTCGGATCCCGCTCCGTCATCCGCTTCACCGCGACGCCCGGTGCCGCGACGTTCATCGACCTCATCGCACGCGAGGTGCGCGAGATCACCCTCAACGGGCGCTCGATCGACCCGGCGACCGCGTTCGCCGACTCGCGCATCGCCCTCGACGACCTGGCCGCCGACAACGAGCTGGTCATCGACGCGGACTGCCTCTACACCAACACCGGTGAGGGCCTGCACCGTTTCGTCGACCCCGTCGACGGCGAGGTGTACCTCTACTCGCAGTTCGAGGTGCCCGACTCGCGCCGCGTCTTCGCGGTGTTCGAGCAGCCCGACCTCAAGGCCACGTTCGCGTTCACGGTGACCGCGCCCGAGCCGTGGAAGGTCGTCTCGAACTCCCCCACCCCCGAGCCGAAGAAGCACGGCGACGGGACGGCGACCTGGCGCTTCGAGCCCACGCCGCGCATCTCGTCGTACATCACGGCTCTCATCGCCGGACCCTACGAGGCCACGTTCTCAGAGCTGACCAGTGCATCGGGCCGCGTGATCCCGCTCGGTGTCTACGGGCGCAAGAGCCTCTGGCAGTTCCTCGACGCCGACTACATCTTCGACAAGACGCGCCAGGGCTTCTCGTACTTCGAGGAGAAGTTCGACTACGCCTACCCGTTCGCCAAGTACGACCAGCTCTTCGTGCCCGAGTTCAACGCGGGTGCGATGGAGAATGCGGGCGCCGTCACCTTCACCGAGACGTACGTCTTCCGCTCGAAGGTGACGGACGCCGTGAAGGAGCGCCGCGTCGTCACGATCCTGCACGAGCTGGCCCACATGTGGTTCGGCGACCTCGTCACCATGAAGTGGTGGAACGACCTGTGGCTCAACGAGTCGTTCGCCGAGTGGGCGTCGACCATCGCCACCGCCGAGGCCACCGAGTGGACCGAGGCGTGGGTGACGTTCAACGCGATGGAGAAGACCTGGGCCTACCGCCAGGATCAGCTCCCGTCGACGCACCCCGTCGTCGCGCAGATCAACGACCTCGAGGACGTGCAGGTCAACTTCGACGGCATCACGTACGCCAAGGGCGGCTCGGTGCTCAAGCAGCTGGCCGCGTGGGTCGGCATCGAGGCGTTCTTCGCCGGCGTCGCCGCCTACTTCAAGAAGCACGAGTGGTCGAACACCGAGGTGGGCGATCTGCTGGCCGAACTCGAGGCCACCAGCGGCCGTGAGCTGTCGACGTGGTCGAAGAAGTGGCTCGAGACGGCGGGGGTCAACACGCTGTCGCCGGAGATCGTCACCGATGTCGACGGCACCATCACGCGGTTCGCGATCGTGCAGACGGCCCCGGCCGACTACCCCACGATCCGCCCGCACCGCCTCGGCGTCGGCTTCTACGACCTCGACGGCGACGCGCTCGTGCGCGTGCACCACGTCGAGCTCGACGTCGACGGCGACCTCACCGAGGTTCCCGAGCTCAAGGGCCTGAAGCGCCCCGCGCTCGTGCTCCTGAACGACGAGGACCTCGCCTACGCGAAGATCCGCCTCGACGCGCAGTCGCTCGAGACCGCGATCGACCACCTCGACAAGATCAGCGACCCGCTCGCACGTTCGCTGGTGTGGGGTGCCGCGTGGGACCAGACACGCGACGCCGAGGCATCCGCCTCCGACTACGTCGACCTGGTGCTGCGCAACATCGGCGCCGAGACCGAGTCGACCACGGTGCGCACCACCCTCGCGCAGCTGCTGCTCGCCGCGAACTCGTACGTCGCCCCTGAGAAGCGCGATGTCACGCGCGCGAAGGTGGCCGACGCGCTGTGGCAGCTCGCCGAGAGGGCAGAGGCCGCAAGCGACAGCCAGCTGCAGTTCGTGACCGCGTTCGCGTCAGCCGCAGCAACCCCCGGTCAGTGGGAGAAGGTCCGTCAGGTGAGGGCGGGCGAGGTGACCTTCGACGGCCTCGACATCGACACCGACCTCTCGTGGCAGCTGCTCGTGTCGCTCGCCGCCGGCGGTGTCGTCACGGCGGCCGACATCGACGACGCCCTCGAGGCCGACAACACCGCCAAGGGCGGCGAGTTCGCCGCACAGGCGAAGGCAGCCCTGCCGTCCGCCGAGGCGAAGGCTGCGGCGTGGTCGTCGCTCGTCGACAGCGACGACCAGCCGAACACGATCGTCCGCGCCGCGGCTCTCGGCTTCGTGCACCCTGCCGGTCGCGATCTGCTCGACGAGTTCGTGCCGCGCTACTTCGAATCGCTGCTGCCGATCTGGGACTCGCGCACGTACCAGATCGCGCAGTACCTCATCGTGGGCCTCTACCCGGCCCCGCTCGCCGATGTCGCGCTGCGCGACGCCACGCGCGCGTGGCTCGAGGCGAACGCCGACGCCGCTCCGGCCCTGCGCCGCCTCGTCGCCGAGAACCTCGCCGGCGTCGAGCGCGCGCTGTCGGTGCAGGACCGCGACGCCCAGTAAGGACGACAACGGATGCCTCGGCCCCGCGTGGGGTCGGGGCATCCGGCGTCTCCGGCACCGTGGTACCACTGCGTCGCCCATTGTTCATCCCGACGGCTGACGCGCACGGACACGGCCGACTCATAGCGTGGTGGGCATGATCGTTGCAGAACAGCTCACGAAGCGCTTCGGAGACAAGACCGCGGTGTCGAACGTGTCGTTCACCGTGCAGCCGGGGAAGGTCACCGGGTTCCTCGGACCGAACGGCGCCGGCAAGTCGACCACCATGCGGATGATCGTCGGCCTCGACAGGCCCACGTCCGGCACGGTGACCGTCGCCGGCCAGAACTACGCGCACCTGCGCTCACCCCTGACCGAGGTCGGCGTGCTGCTCGATGCCAAGGCGGTGCACACCGGCCGCTCGGCGCGCAATCACCTGCGCGCGATGGCGGCGACGCACGGCATCGGCCGCGCCCGCGTCGACGAGGTGATCGAGCTCACCGGCATCCAGTCGGTCGCCGGCAAGCGGGCGGGAAAGTTCTCGCTCGGCATGGGCCAGCGGCTCGGCATCGCCGCGGCGCTGCTCGGCGACCCCCGCACGCTGATCCTCGACGAGCCGGTGAACGGCCTCGACCCCGAGGGTGTGCGGTGGGTACGCCAGTTCGTGCGCCACCTGGCCGCGGAAGGGCGCACCGTGCTGCTCTCCAGCCATCTCATGAGCGAGATGGCGCAGACCGCCGATCACGTGATCGTCCTGGGGCGGGGGCAGGTGCTCGCCGATGCCGAGCTTTCCGAGCTCGTCCGCGCGTGGACGACCAACAACGTCATCGTGCGCTCGCCGCGCCTGTCGGAGCTCGTCGCCGCCCTCGCGGGCCCCGACGTCACCGTCACCGCGTCGACCCCCGGCGCCGCCGAGATCTCGGGCGTCAGCGCCGCATCCATCGGCGACCTCGCCGCCTCCCTCGGCATCCCCGTCCACGAGCTCACCTCCCGCACCGGATCGCTGGAAGACGCCTACCTCGCCCTCACCGGCGATGCCGTCGAGTACACCTCCAAGGAGATCGCATGACCGCCCTCGCCCCCGCCACGCGTGCCGACGCCGGCGCCCGCGCCGCCTCCCCCCACCGACTGAGCTTCGCCCACCTCCTGCGCAGCGAGTGGATCAAGCTCACCACGCTCCGCTCGACCTGGTGGTCGCTCGGGATCACCGCCCTGCTGTCCATCACCATCTCCATGATGATCGCCTCGGCGTCCGCCCAGTTCGGCGGCGGCTTCCCCGCGGTCAGCGCGATCCTGTCGCCGACGCAGTTCACGATGCTCGTCGCCGGCATCCTCGGCGCGATCGTCATCACCGGCGAGTACTCGACCGGCATGATCCGCTCCACGCTGACCGCCGAGCCGCGACGCGGCGCCGTGGTGGCGGCGAAGGCCGTCGTCGTCGCGGTGCTCATCGCGCTGACGACCGTGGTGACGTACGCCCTCGCGATCGCGGCGACCGCGCCCTTCCTCGCCGAGGGGATCGACTGGTCCGAGCCCGCGCAGTCGACCGTGCCGCTCGCGCTGGGCGTGCTGTCGATGGTGGTCTTCACGCTCATCGGGCTCGGGTTCGGCTTCATCCTGCGCAACGGTGCCGGTGCCATCGCGGTGACCGTCGGCGTGCTGTTCGTGCTGCCCATCGTGTTCAGCCTCTTCGCGATGTTCGGTGACAGCTGGAGCTGGATCGCCGACCTCGCCGAGTACCTTCCGATGAACGCCGCGAGCGAGGTCACCGCGCCAGGCGCGGAGGAGCTCTTCGTCCCGCTGCTCACCCTGACCGGCTGGGGCGTCCTGCCGCTGGTGGGCGGCTGGGCGGTGCTGCGCGGCCGCGACGCGTAGAGTCGACCGAATG
>DATEOM010000131.1:0-2157 GCA_035274105.1 Microbacterium sp. | reverse complement strand
CTGCTCGCCGAGGTGCCCGACAGCGCCAAGGGCCGCTGGGTCGAGTGGAAGGAAGCGGCCGCGACCGACGCCGACGGCCGCCTCGTCGGCTTCGGCACCGACATCGGCCCGCAGGCCGTGTGCTACCGCGCCGACCTGTTCGCCGCTGCGGGCCTGCCGTCGACGCCCGACGATGTCGCTTCGGCGGTCGATGGCGACTGGAACGCGTTCTTCGACCTGGCCGACCAGTACAAGACCGCGACCGGCAAGCCGATGCTCGACTCCGCGAACTCCGCGTTCCAGGGCATCGTCAACCAGATCGAGTTCCCGTACGACGAGCCCGACGGCACCGTCGTGGCGACCGACAACCCCGACCTCGAGGCGGCGTACAACCTCGTCGTCGAGCGCGGCATCCCGAACTCGGCCTACTCGGGTCAGTGGTCGGACGACTGGAACGCATCGATGGCCAACGGCGAGTTCGCGGCGATGCTGTGCCCGCCGTGGATGCTCGGCATCATCTCGGGCAATGCGCCCGAGGTCACCGGCTGGGAGATCGCGAACGCGTTCCCGAACGGCGGCGGCAACTGGGGCGGCTCGTACCTGACCGTTCCGGCGAACGGCAAGAACGTCGAAGAGGCCCTCGCCCTCGCCGACTGGCTGACGGCTCCCGAGCAGCAGGAGAAGACGTTCGTGAACGTCGGCGCCTACCCCAGCGCGCTGGACGCGCAGAGCGCACCGTCGATCACCGACGCGTCCAACGAGTACTTCGCCGACGCGCCCACGGGCACGATCTTCGCGGACCGCTCCGAGGCCATCACCGTCACCCCGTACAAGAGCGCCGACTACTTCAAGTACAACACCGCTCTCCAGGACGCCATCACGCGAGTCTTCGACGGCGTCGAGGACCAGCAGACGTCGTGGGACACCTACGTCGCCGAGGTCGAGGCCTTCTGACCGGCCGACACTGACGACCCGGTCCGCGCTCGTGGACCAGGTCTGACAGCAGAAGCGGAGTGCGTGCGGGTCGCCTCGGCCCGCACGCGCTCCGCCTCCACGCCCACCCCTCGACACCCGAATCGGAGCCATCGGTGACCACGACCGCCACCCGTACCACGGCATCCGGGCCGGCCGATCGGCCCGATCCGGAACGCCCGCCGCGCGTCCTCTCCTTCTCCCACAAGCTGAGCCGCTGGGACCTGAAGGTCTCGCCCTACCTCTACATCTCGCCGTTCTTCATCCTGTTCGCGATCGTGGGACTCTTCCCGATCGTCTACACGGCGGTGATCTCGTTCCAGGAGTGGGACCTGGTCCGCAACTCCGGCACCTTCGTCGGCTTCGACCAGTACATCTGGATCCTGTCGCAGGCCGACTTCTGGACCGCCCTGCGCAACACCTTCAGCATCTTCCTGCTCTCGTCGGTGCCGCAGCTCATCCTCGCGCTGTTCATCGCGGCGATGCTCGACAAGAACATCCGGTCCAAGACCTTCTGGCGCATGAGCGTCCTGCTCCCGTACGTCATGGCGCCGGTCGCGGTCGCGCTGATCTTCAGCAACATGTTCGGCGACAACCACGGTCTCGTGAACAACATCCTCACGAGCATCGGCCTCGAGCCGATCATGTGGCACAAGGACCCGTTCTGGAGCCACATCGCGATCGCGACGATGGTCAACTTCCGCTGGACCGGCTACAACGCGCTCATCCTGCTCGCCGCGATGCAGGCGGTGCCCCGCGAGTACTACGAGGCGGCGACCGTCGACGGCGCAGGCGCATTCCGCCAGTTCTGGAGCATCACGCTCCCGTCGCTCAAGCCGACGCTCATCTTCGTCATCATCACGTCGACGATCGGCGGTCTGCAGATCTTCGACGAGCCGCGCATGTTCGACACCTTCGGCCGTGGCGGCGCCGCCAACCAGTGGCTGACGATCACGCTGTACCTCTACAACATCGGCTGGGGCGAGTTCAACTTCGGCCGCGCCGCAGCGCTGGCGTGGATCCTCTTCATCATCATCCTGGCGATCGGTCTCATCAACCTCGCCATCACCCGTGCCCTCGTGCGCGACGAGGGCGGCCGCGGAGTCATCCAGCGCGGCCGCCGCGGCCGGAAGGGAGCCCAGCTGTGAGCGCCATCAACACCCCGCCTCTCGCCGTCGTCGAGGAGAACCTCCCCAACGCGCGCCG
>DATEOM010000130.1:0-3571 GCA_035274105.1 Microbacterium sp. | reverse complement strand
CACGTCCTCGCCGCCCTCGACCGCACGCACGATCCCGACAACGTCCGCACCGCTGTCGCGGCGGCGCGGGGCGCCGGACTCGACGTGAGCGTCGACCTGATCTACGGCGCCCCTGGCGAGTCCCTGGACGACTGGCGCTCGTCCCTCGAGGCGGCGGTGGCGCTCGAGCCCGATCACGTCTCGGCGTACGCGCTCATCATCGAGGACGGCACCAAGCTCGCCCGCCAGATCCGCCGCGGCGAGGTCGCCGCGCCCGACGACGACCTGCAGGCGGACATGTACGAGCTGGCCGACGACACGCTCGCCACCGCAGGCTTCGACTGGTACGAGGTGTCGAACTGGGCGCGCGGTGACGCGCACCGCTCGCGACACAACCTCGCATACTGGGTCGGCTCGGACTGGTGGGGCTTCGGCCCCGGCGCGCACAGCCACGTCGCGGGTGTGCGGTTCTGGAACGTCAAGCACCCCGCCGCCTACGCGCAGCGGCTGGCCGCGGGCGAATCGCCGGCTGCCGGGCGGGAGATCCCGGATGCCGCGGCCCGCAATCTCGAGAGCGTGCTGCTGCGCACCCGCATCCGTGACGGGCTCCCCGTGGAGGAGCTTCTCGGCGAAGGTCGTCACGCCGTCGCCGCGCTGATCGCGGACGGTCTCATCGAGGGTCACGCCGCGCTGCGGGGGCGGGTCGTGCTCACGCGCCGCGGCCGCCTGCTCGCCGACGCCGTGGTCCGCGCCCTCACCGACTGACCCCGGCGGCATCGGCGGCATCGGCGGCGCCGGAGCAGGACGGGAACCAGACCTGCGTCGCTCGACGATCCTGACAGGGGCATCGGATAGAATTGGCACTCCAGTCATGCGAGTGCCAGCTGCGGCGTGAGGAGGCGGGATGGTCAGCGAACGGGGTCTGCAGGTGCTGCGGGCGATCGTCCAGGACTACGTCGACACGCGCGAGCCCGTCGGCAGCAAGGCGATCGTCGAGCGCCACGCCTTCGGCGTGTCCGCGGCCACGATCCGCAACGACATGGCGCTGCTCGAGGACGAAGAGCTCATCGTGGCGCCGCACACCTCGTCGGGCCGGGTGCCGACCGACAAGGGCTACCGCGTCTTCGTCGACCACCTCGCCGAGCTGCGCCCGCTCTCGCCGGCGCAGCGGGCGGCCATCGCCTCGTTCCTCGATGGGTCCGGCGACCTCGACGACGTCCTCGTGCGCACCGTGCGTGCCCTCACGCAGCTGACCGGCCAGGTCGCGATCGTGCAGTACCCCTCCTTCGCCCGTGCGACCATCACCCACGTCGAGCTGGTGCAGCTCGGCGGCGGGCGCATGCTGGTGATCCTCGTGACCGACACCGGCCGCGTGTCGCAGCGCCTCACCTTCGTCGGGGAGGACTTCGACGACGCCGACCTCGCGCACATCCGCGCCGGACTCGGCACCCTCCTGGTCGGCCGGCCCGTCCGCGAAGGGCTCCAGCGCATCGCCGAGCGCCTCGACGACCCCGACGCGCAGGCGCCTGCACACGAGCGCGCGACCGACGAGATCGTCCGCGCCGTCGCGGAGGAGCTCGAGGAGTTCCGCCAGGACAAGCTCGTGATGGCCGGCAGCGCCAACCTCGCCCGCCGCGAGTCCGACTTCCGCGGCAGCATCTACCCGCTCCTCGAGGCGATCGAGGAGCAGGTGACGCTGCTGCGGCTCATGGGCGAGATGGTGGCCGACGAGCAGGGGCTCGCCGCCAGCATCGGCCGCGAGAACGAGGCGTTCGGCCTGGGCGAGGCATCCGTCGTCGCCAGCGACTACGACGCGACCGGATCGCTCGCCCGCGTCGGCGTGCTCGGCCCGACGCGCATGGACTATCCCACGAACCTCGCGACGGTCCGCGCCGTCGCGCGTTATCTCACGCGCATGCTCGAGCAGGACGACAGCTCCCGCTGACGCACGCGCGCACACACGATCCCGCGGCCTCGCCGCGGCAGGAAGGCGAATGTGGCTGACCACTACGAGGTCCTCGGCGTCTCACGCGACGCCACCACCGACGAGATCAAGAAGGCGTACCGCAAGCTGGCCCGGCAGCTCCACCCCGATGTGAACCCGGGTGAGGACGCGTCCGAGCGCTTCAAGCTCGTGACGCACGCGTACGACGTGCTGAGCGACCCCGAGCAGCGTGCCCGCTACGACATGGGCGGCGGCGACTCCCCGTTCGGCGGCGGCGCCGGCGGCTTCGGCGGGTTCAACGACATCTTCGAGACGTTCTTCGGAGCCGCGGGCGGGTCGCGTGGCGGCCGGCCCCGGTCTCGTCGCGAGCGCGGCCAGGACGCGCTCGTGCGCGTCACCCTCGAGCTCGGCGACGTCGTGTTCGGCACGCACCGCGACATCGAGGTCGACACGGCCGTGGTGTGCGAGACCTGCCAGGGTTCCTGCTGCCAGCCGGGAACGAGCCCGGTGACGTGCGACATCTGCCACGGCACCGGCAACGTCCAGCGCCAGGTGCGGAGCCTCCTCGGCAATGTCGTCACGACTCAGCCGTGCAACGTCTGCCAGGGCTACGGCACGACCATCCCGTACCCCTGCGCCACGTGCCAGGGGCAGGGCCGCGTGCGCGCGCGCCGCACGGTGTCGCTCGACATCCCGGCCGGCGTCGAGACCGGACTGCGCCTGCAGCTTCCCGGCTCGGGCGAGGTGGGCCCCGCGGGCGGCCCCAACGGCGACCTGTACATCGAGGTCACCGTGCAGCCGCACGAGGTGTTCAGCCGCGACGGCGACGACCTGCTCGCGACACTCGAGGTGTCGATGCCCGATGCGATCCTCGGCACCACGACGACGATCCAGTCGCTCGACGGTCCCGTCGACCTCGAGGTGCGCGCGGGGGTGCAGGCCGGTGACATCCTCACGATCAAGGGGCGCGGCATCACGCCGCTGCGCGGCACCCAGCGCGGCGACCTCAAGGTCGGCGTGCACGTGGTCACCCCCACGCGCCTCGATCACAAGGAGCGCGCCCTCATCGAGGAGTTCGCCAAGCGCACCAAGGCGCCTTCGCCGAAGCTCGCCGAGTTCCACCAGGGCCTGTTCGCGAAGCTCCGCGACCGCTTCCGGAACGGCTGACCCGTGGCCCTGCACTTCCTCCTCGACGAGCCCGTCGGCGCCGCTCCCGGCGAGACGGTGACGCTCACCGGCACGGAGGCGCACCATGCTGCGACCGTGCGCCGGGTGCGGGTCGGCGAGGAGGTCACGGTCGGCGACGGCCGGGGCGCCTGGCTCACCGGCGCCGTCGCGTCGGTCGCGCCGCGCGAGGTGGTCGTGCGCATCGACGGACGGACGGATGCTGCGCCCCCGAGTCCGCGCATCGTGCTGGTGCAGGCGCTGGCCAAGGGGGATCGCGACGAGATCGCCGTCCAGGCGGCGACCGAGCTCGGCGTCGACGAAATCGTTCCCTGGCAGGCCGCGCGCAGCGTCTCGCGGTGGGACGCGGCGAAGGCGGCGAAGGGCCGGGCGCGCTGGGCGGCCATCGTGCGCGAAGCGGCCAAGCAGGCGCACCGGGCGTGGGTGCCGGAGGTGGCGGAGCTCACCTCGACGGCGGCGCTC
>DATEOM010000129.1:0-2930 GCA_035274105.1 Microbacterium sp. | reverse complement strand
AGACGATCCGCGAGCGCGAGGACAAGCGCGAGGCCGAGCGCGCCATGCGCTCCCGCAACCGCCTCGGCGAGTAGAACGTCGGGTCACAGACTTCGCAGAGTCGCGCCAAGATCGCAGAGTTCCCGTGAACCGCTGCGATTACAGCGCCGTTCTGCGAAGTCTGCGAGTCACCGGTCACCGCTCATCGGGCCGCGAACCGGGCCTCGACGGCCGCCGAGATCACGATGTCCTCCGGCTGGAGCTGCACCGCGGGTCCACTGCCCGCGGCGTCCGAGGCGAACGACGCCTTCGCCATCAGCATGCGCGGCGCGCGCGCCATCTCGGGTGTGCTCGGCGGGGTCAGCAGTCCCACGTCGGCGAGTTCGACGGCGGTGACGTTCGCGAGACCCAGGGCCCCGGCGTACGCGGTCGCGCGGGCGATGGCCGCACCGACCGCCTCGGTCGCGACATCCCGCTCCACCTTCGCGCGGGTCTCGGGCGTGAGCTTCCACTCGATCCAGCCCAGCTGCACGCCCTCACGCTCGGCGACCTCCCCGGCCCACCATGACAGCACCGCGAAGTCGGTGAACGTCACGGAGAAGTCGACCGTCGCGTAGTGCACGGGCGCGAGGCGCTTGCCCTCGTTGTTCCAGGGGCGCTCCGACCACACCGACACGCGCTGGCTCGTCCACTCGGTGACGGTTCCCGCAGATTTCCGCGACGCGAGGTCGTCGCGCACCGGCTCGGTGAGCGCTGCCATGCGCTCGACGACGGCGCCGCGCTCAGGTCCCTCTGCGCGGATGGTCAGGTGCGCGATCGCGCGCTCGGGGGCGATGCGGGTCTCGTGCTCCCCGCGGACGGTGATGACGACGTCGCTCATGCTGAGACCCTAACCCGTCACCCGTTACTCACTCCGGGAAGATCTGCCCCACCGGCAGCCGCTTCTCCGCCTGGAACGCGTCCTCGGTGCGCCCGTACGCCCAGTACGCCGACAACGACAGGTCGGCCCGTGCGACGCCGCGTGCGAGCAGGAGCGGCCGCAGCGCCTTCATCGCACCGCGCTCGCCGTGCGCGAACACCTGCACGCGGCCGGCCGGCCAGGCCGCAGCATCCACCGTCTCGACGAGCCGGGCCCCGGGAGCGTCATGGTCCTCGTCGACCCACTGCACGACGGCGCCCGACGGCACGTCGACCCGGTGCGCCGGCGAACGCGTCTCGATGATCGTCGTGACCGCGGTGTCCGCGGGCAGCGCCTCGAGTGCGGACCAGATCGCCGGGATCGCCGACTCGTCGCCGATCAGGACGTGGTGGTCGGCCGTGGGGTCGGGGGAGTAGCCGCCGCCCGGCGACGACATGGTGAGCCGGTCGCCCGGCTTCGCGCTCGCGGCCCACGGCCCCGCGACCCCCGTGTCGCCGTGCACCACGAAGTCGATGTCGACGGTGCCTGCGGCAGCATCCACCCGCCGGATCGTGTACGTGCGGATCGTCGGCAGCTCGTCGAACGGCAGCGACTCGCGCAGCGCGGCGAGGTCGTAGGGCGGCTCCAGCGTGCTGCCGGCCGGCGGGAAGTACAGCTTCGCGTACTTGTCGGTCTCGGGACGATCGGCGAAATCGGCGAACTCGTCGCCCGCGAGCGTCAGCCGTACCAAGTCGGGCGAGAGCCACGTGCTCCCGGTCACGAACAGGGTGGTCTGCGGACGCGCGGCACGAGGTGAGGTCACCCTCACATGCTATGCAACGGATGCTGCGTCCCCGGCCCGTCCGCGGAAGTGAGCGCACGGGGCTTGCCACATGCCCGCCCGGGGCGCAACCCGCTCCAGCGCACGGGTGTCGCGGAATATCGTCGCGGTATCGGTACGGCTCGGCGAGCGAGGAGTGATGACATGTCCCGCAACGTGAGGGTGCTGCACTGCAGTCCCGAGGACGTCTTCGAGGTGCTGAGCGATGGCTGGCTCTATCCGTCGTGGGTGGTCGGAGCCTCGCGCATGCGCGAAGTCGACGAGACCTGGCCGCTGGCCGGCGCCGAGCTGCACCACTCCTTCGGCGTGTGGCCGGCTCTCATCAATGACAAGACGGTGGTGGAGCAGTTCATCCCCGGCAAGATGATGGTCATGCGTGCACGGGGGTGGCCGATCGGGGAGGCCCGGGTCACCATCGACGTCAAGCCCCGCGGCGACGGCTGCGTCGTGCGTATCCAGGAGGAGGCGGTGGCCGGGCCCGGACGCTTCGTGCCGGCACCGCTGCTGGACGTCGGCCTCCACTGGCGCAACGATGAGACCCTGCACCGCCTCGCATACCTCGCTGAGGGCACTGCCGCTCGGCGCACCGCCGCGACGACGGCCGAGAAGGAGATGGCGGCTTCGGGCGAGGAGGCGGATGCTGCGCGCTCGAGCGGAGCGGCCGGATCCGCGTCCGAGCGTCCGCCTGTCGACCAGGGAAAGGATGAGGCGATGTCACGCGAGCCGACAGGTTCGGAGACCGGAACTCCCACCGGCGAGAGCGAGTGGGTGGACGCGGCGACGTCCATCGACGCCGTCGAGGCGGGTCCCGCCGACGAGCCGGGCGAGAGCGAGTCGCTGCCTCCGCTGAGCGGTGGTGCCGCCGACGACACGGACACCGGCTCCGCCGGCCCCGCGGGCTCCGACGAGGAGGTCGCCCGAGCCGATGAGGCGGGGGCATCCGCGGGGACGCCGGCGGACTCGTGGAACCCCATGTCGGGAGCCGGCGAGTCCGAGCCGGTCGCCCCCGACGACGGGGCGCCGCGGACGTGAACATGCGACCCCGGCGCGGCGGCACCGAGCTCGATGCCGTGGTGGTCGGGGCCGGTCCGAACGGCCTCGCCGCCGCCGTCACCCTCGCCCGCGCGGGCCTGCGCGTGCGGGTCTACGAGCGCTCCGAGCAGCCCGGCGGCGGTGCGGCCACGCGGGAGCTGACGTTGCCCGGCTTCCGGC
>DATEOM010000128.1:0-9756 GCA_035274105.1 Microbacterium sp. | reverse complement strand
GCCCGCGCGCGCTGCCGCGTCGTCGTAGCCCGCCCAGCCGACCCAGCCGCCGCGGAAAGGGCTCTCGCGGCGGCGGTCCGCGGCGGCGGCGGTGCATGTCGTCGCCATCACGTGGGCCGGGTCCTCCCGCGCACCCGCGCCGATCCAGCTCCATCCTTCGTACGCGCCGGGTCCGGCGTCCAGCCAGAAGCAGTGCGGCTCGCTCGAGAAGTGGGCGGCGAAGACGGATGCCGGATCCACCCAGTGCGGGACGTCCGCGGCGGCGAGGGGCTCCGTCATGTTCCCAGGTTAGAGGGACGCGCAGACCTCTAGGCTCATGGCGTGAACGAGTTCCTGACGTGGCTGCTCGACGCCGTGCAGAGCGTCGATCCCATCGTCAGGACGCTCCTCGCCGGCTTCGCGATCATGCTGGAGACCAGTGTGCTGGTCGGGCTGGTCGTCCCCGGCGACACGATCGTGATCGTCGCGGGGACCGCCGTCTCATCCGTGCTGGAGGGCGTGGTCCTCGGGATCGCGGTCGTCATCGGCGCCCTCATCGGCGAGAGCATCGGGTTCTGGCTCGGTCGCTTCCTCGGCCCCCGCATCCAGCACTCTCGGTTGGGCCGGCGCATCGGCGAGGACAACTGGGCGCGCTCGGAGCGATACCTGCGACGTCGTGGAGGGCCGGCGATCTTCATCTCCCGTTTCCTGCCGGTGCTGCACTCGCTGGTCCCGCTCACGGTCGGCATGAGCGGCTACCCGTACCGGCGGTTCCTCGCGTGGACGGTTCCGGCGTGCGTGATCTGGTCGACGCTCTACATCTCGGTCGCCGCCGTCGCGGCGGGCACGTACCGCGAGCTCGCCGACCAGCTGCACTACGCCGGCTACATCTTCGTGGGCGTGATCGTGCTGTTCCTGGTGCTCGTCTTCGTGAGCAAGAAGATCATCGAGCGGGCCGAGCGCAAGCACCTCGAGCACGATGGACCGGATGAGACGCCCGTGGCGGACATGAAAGACTGAAGGGGTGCCCCACACCGATCCCCAGAATGTGCGCGCCAAGATCCTGTGGCTCGCCCGGCTGGAGTACCGGTTCCACGCGTGGCGTGAGCGGCGTGCCCGCCGTCGCGGCCAGACGCCCACCGTCGCGCCGTTCCCGGGCTACGGCGGCCCCGACTGGGTGAGGGTCCTCGGCCGCGTGATGATCGTCCCTCCGGTGAAACCGACCACCTCGGGCGAGTACGCCGGTGTGCGCGGCTGGCGCAGCTTCGCGGCCGTCCCGATCGGGTACGCGCAGGTCACGGTGACGATCGCCGGCGTCGACCACGACGTCGTCGCCGACCGGGGCGGAGTCATCGACACGCGGCTCCCGGCGGATCTCGAGCCCGGCTGGCAGACCTTCACGATGTCGGTCGAGGGCGGTACGCCGGTCGAGACGCGGGCGTACATCGTCGCACCGGACGTGCGGTTCGGGATCGTGTCGGACGTCGACGACACCGTCATGGTCACGGCCATCCCCCGCCCTCTCCTCGCCGCCTGGAACTCGTTCGTGGTGAACGAGCACGCCCGCCAGCCGGTCCCCGGCATGGCGGTGCTCATGGAGCGCGTGGTGCGCGAGAACCCCGGCGCCCCGCTCGTCTACCTCTCCACCGGGGCATGGAACATCGCGCCGACGCTGATCCGGTTCCTCAGCCGTCACGTCTTCCCGCCGGGCGCTCTGCTGCTCACCGACTGGGGCCCCACGCACGATCGCTGGTTCCGCAGCGGCAAGGCGCACAAGCTCTCCAACCTGCGTCGCCTCGCCGAGGAGTTCCCGCACGTGCGGTGGCTCCTGATCGGCGACGACGGCCAGCACGACGACGCGATCTACACGACGTTCACCGATGAGCACCCGTCGCAGGTCGTAGCCGTCGCGATCCGCCGTCTCTCCCCCGCCGAGGCCGTGCTCGCCGGCGGCCGCACGGCGGTCAACGACCACGCCGCCGCTCAGGTGCCGTGGGTGAGCGACAGCGACGGTGCAGGACTCCTGGAGCGGCTGGAGGACGTCGGCGTGCTCGGGGCCGCCGGAGCGCTCGAGGCCTGACCGATAACGGGCGCGACGGCGTCGGCGCCCACGCGTAGGCTGGCCGCATGTGCGGACGCTTCGTAGTGGCCAGTGCCGGCTCCGACCTCGTCGGGGTGCTGCGCGTCGATGTCGAGGGCGACGATCTTCCCGAGCCGTCCTACAACGTGGCTCCCACCAACAGCGCCGCCATCGTGCTCGACTCGGCGAAGACCGAACCGCCCACGCGCCGGCTCGAGCCGGCCCGCTGGGGGCTCATCCCGTCGTGGGCGAAAGACACCAAGATCGGCGCTCGAGCGTTCAATGCGCGGGCGGAGGAACTCGAAGACAAACCCATGTTCCGCAGCGCGCTCGAGAAGCGGCGTGCCGTGGTGCCCGTGTCGGGGTACTACGAGTGGAAGAACGTGGATGGCGTCAAGATCCCCCACTACATCCACCCCGCCGACGGGGAGCCGCTCTTCCTCGCCGGACTCTACGAGTGGTGGCGCGACAAGACGAAGGGCGACGACGACCCTGAGCGCTGGCTGCTGAGCTTCACGATCCTCACCCGTGACTCGATCGGGCATCTCGGCTCGATCCACGACCGCATGCCGCTCTTCCTCGACCCCGACCACGCCGACGCGTGGCTCGACCCGACCACCGACAACGTGCGCGACGTGCTCGACGCGGCGATCGACGCCGCCCCGGCCCTCGCCGACACGCTCGACGACCACGAGGTGTCGAAGGCCGTCGGCAACGTGCGGAACAACTCACCGGAGCTCATCGCGCCCGTCGAGTCCTGACCGCCCCGAGGGCGCGCCGAGCTTCCCGCGTATCCTCGAACGGTGACGATCGCCCCGCTCGAAGCCCCGGTTCTGACCGGCGCTGCCTGGCGCGAGCGGGAGGCCGCCCACGAGGAGCGAGCCCGCGCACTCACGGCCCCGCATCGCGAGCGGGCCGCACGGCACGAGAAGCACCCTGTCGAGGACTTCCTCTTCACGTACTACTCGTACAAGCCCGCGGTGCTGCACCGCTGGCATCCTGGCGAGGGTGTGGAGCTGGCGGATGCCGCGGACGAGGAGCGTGCGGCGTGGCGCTGGTATCGGCCGGGCAGCGCGCCCGGGGATCTCGCGGTCGACGGCGAGAGGTTCCGCGCCGAGCGGGGGGCGCTCGTCGCGAACGTCGCGCGGATCCTCCGAGCCACGGCCGGCCGTACCCCGGGCTTCGGGTGCTTCGGCCTGCACGAGTGGGCCATGGTGTACCGGCAGCGTGAGCACCGGCATCCGGTTCCGCTGCGTCTGGGGCAGGACGCGACCGACGCGGTCGTGGAAGCCCACGATCTGCGGTGCACGCATTTCGACGCCTTCCGGTTCTTCACGCCCGCGGCCGTCCCCCGCAATCGCGAGACTCTCACCCGCGAGAGCCAGCCCGAGCTGGAGCAGCCCGGGTGCCTGCACGCCGGAATGGACCTGTACAAGTGGGCTGTGAAGCTCGGCCCGCTCGTGCCGGGCGAGGTGCTGCTCGATGCGTTCGAGCTGGCCCGCGACATCCGCGTGCTCGACATGCGGGCGTCGCCGTACGACCTCGCCGACTGGGGCTACGACGCTGTTGCCATCGAGACCGCAGAGGGCAAGGCCGCCTACGTGCGGGAGCAGCGCGGTTTCGCCGAGCGGGGCCGGATCGTCCGCGCCAGGCTCATCGAGATCGCCGGCGGCTGACTCACACGGCGGGGTCCGCGCAGGTCGTGCACTCCAGCTCGCCGTCTCCGGCCTCGGCGACGGCGAGGCGCAGCTCCATCACCCGGGTCGCCGCCTCCTCCAGGCGTTCCGCCGGCACCGCGCCCGACTCCACCGCGCTCACGATGCCGTCGACGATCTGCGGCGCCGTCTCGGGCGTCGAGGAGACCACGGTGAGCACCATGTCGTTGCCGGCCGCGAGGGCGTCGACCGCGTTCGCGACGGGGTCGGCGTACTCGGGCAGGCCCGAGCCCTCCAGCATGCCGAGATCATCGGTGATGGTCACGCCGTTGAAGCCGAGTTCTGCACGCGCGATGCGATGCCACTCCGGTGAGAGGCTCGCGGGCGCCGGATCGACGGCGGTGTACGCCAGATGACCGAACATGAGCAACTCGGCGCCCGCGTCGACACCCGCCTGGAACGGCAGGGCGTCGGTGGTCCGCCACTGGTCGAGCGGCATCGGTGTCGACGGGATCGACGAGTGGGAGTCCCCCGGCGCCGCGCCGTGACCGGGGAAGTGCTTGAGCGTCGAGAACACGCTGCCCTTCTCGCCGCTGACGGCGGCGGCCACGTGCGCGGCCGCTGTCTCGGGCGTCGTGCCGAGGATCCGCCGATGGATGAACGAGTTCGGGTCGGCGGTGACGTCCGCGACGATGCCGAAGTTGACAGGGATGCCGGCCTGGCGCACGAGCGCCGAGCGACCGGCGTACGCCGCCTCCACGGCGGCCGGGTCGGCCTGCTGCAGCTCGAACGGCGAAGGCAGGTCGTCCCACGGCAGCCGCGACACGTCTCCGCCCTCCTGGTCGATGGCGATCAGGGGTGGCTGCGCCGGGTCGAGCGTCAGCGCGGTGGTGAGCTCCTTCAGCGCCGCCTCGTCGTCGGGGATGTTCGCGCCCATCAGGATGAACCCGCCCGCGCCGGTGGACTCCATGTACGAGCGCAGGGCCGCAGCATCCGTTGTCGGGATGTGGCCCATCACGACGCTCGCCGCGCGCTCCCGCAGGGACATCGCCGAGACGGCCTGCTCAGCCGGCGTGAGCCCCACGGCGTCGGGCGTACGGGTTGCCGTCGCCGACGGCGACGAGGTCGGCATCGGCTGCGCGATGGGGGTCGCCGCGCACGACGCGCAGACGATCGCCGCGGCTGCGACGACCGCGGCGAGCAGGATGGAACGTCGCGCCGCAGTCACTCAGACAGCCTAAGCGCGGTGCACGGTCAGTGGCGCGCGACGATGGCCGCAGCATCCGTCCCCGCGGGCAGCACGCCGTAATGCGCGCCGCGGTCGTCACCCAGCCGGGCGGCGATGAACGTGTCGGCGTCGAGCCCCGGCGCATGGCGCACCATGAGGGACGCCTGGAAGGCGAGAGCGAGGTCCTCGCTGAGCCGGCGCGCCTGAGCCGGAGCTTCGTCCGGATCGGCCGCGAGGCGTTGCAGGAGCGCGAGCGTGCGCTCCACATGACGGTCGAGCACCGGCGAGGCGCCCGCGGTGGTGGTGAGCTCGTCGGCGAAGGCTTCGCCCGACGTGCGGTCACGTGTGAGCGCACGCAGCACGTCGAGCGCGATGACGTTGCCCGAGCCCTCCCAGATCGCCATGACCGGCTGCTCGCGGTAGCGCCGGGCGAGCGGGAACGTCTCGGTGTACCCGTTGCCACCCAGGCACTCGAGCGCCTCGTAGGCGTGCTGCGGGCCGCGTTTGCACACCCAGTACTTCGAGACCGGCGTGGCGAGACGGCGGAGCGCGACATCGCGATCGGATGCCTCGGCCTCGAACAGCTGCGCGAGGCGCAGGCCGGTGAGCATCGCCGCCTCGGACTCGAGGGCGAGGTCGGCGAGCACCCCGGTCATCGCGGGCTGGTCGACCAGGAGCGCGCCGAACGCCTCGCGCCCGCGCGCGTGCCAGACCGCCTCGGCGACCGACTGCCGCATGCCCGCAGCCGTGCCCAGGACGCAGTCGAGGCGCGTGCGCTGGACCATCTCGATGATCGCGTGGACGCCCCGGCCGGGCTCGCCGATCAGGAAGCCGACGGTGCCGTCGAACTCGACTTCGGCCGACGCGTTGGAGCGGTTCCCCAGCTTGTCTTTGAGCCGCTGGATGCGGAAGGCATTGCGCATGCCGTGGGGCGACAGGATGCGCGGGACGAACACGCACGTGAGGCCCTCCTCGACCCCGCGGCTGCGCGTGTGGGCGAGCACGAGGAAGCCGTCCGACATGGGGGCCGAGCAGAACCACTTGTGGCCGGTGAGCTGGTATGCGTGCCCGCCCATCGACTCGCCCACGGTGGTGCCCGCGCGGACGTCGGAGCCGCCCTGTTTCTCGGTCATCGCCATCCCGATGAGCGCGCTGCCCTTGCCGCCCTCGACGATGAGCCGAGGCTCGTACTCGCGCGAGTACAGGCGAGGGAGCCACTCGTCGGCGACCCACGGGGAACCTTCGATCGAGGCGACCGCGGCGTGCGTCATCGACACCGGGCACGCGTGGCCCGGCTCGACCTGCGCGAACAGCATGAACATCGCCGCGCGCGCGACATGCGCCCCGGCGCGGGGATCGGCCCAGGCCGAGGTGTGCGCGCCGCGGGACACCGCCTCGGCGATCACCCGGTGATAGGACGGGTCGTATTCGACCTCGTCCAGCCGATAGCCCCAGCGATCGTGGGCGTGCGCGACGGGGGTGTGCACGTTCGCGAGGTGCGCGTCGCGCTGGAACGATCCCGAACCGACGAGCGTGCCGGCTTCGCGGAGACCGTCTTCGGCCCACTCGGCCCCGAACGCGCGGACCGCGGCGCCGAGCGGGGGGTTGAGCGTGTACTCGTCGACGTCGACGCGCCAGGGCGGCTGGTTCTCGACGTAGTGCGTCGCCGCGCCGATCACCCGCTGCCCTCGCGCGAACGAGGTCATGACGTTTCCGTCTCCCCCGCCCCGGCACCGGCCATCGCGAGCGTGTACTGCTCGCCCGGGCTGAGCGGCGCGCGCGTCACGATGTCGTGGACGAACGCGAGCTTATGCCGCACCGGCGTCACGATCGTGAAGGGATACAGGTCGCCGAAGCCCATCGACCGGTTGATGCGGTTGAACGCCTGCGACAGCCACTCCCAGTCGGTGAGGAGACGCTGGATCGGCTCGTTCTCGTACGACTCGAGCGGCACGACATCCGAGTCGCGGAGATTCGTCACGGAGGCGTCGAGATGGATGCCGATCACCGCGGCGGTCTGCAGGGTGCCGGTGATGTGGAGATAGTGGGCGAACGTCTCGGCGAAGTCCTCCCACGGGTGCATGGTCGCGTACTCCGAGATGAATGCCTCGTGCCAATCGGACGGGGCGCCGAGCTTGTAGTGGCGCGTGAGAGCGTCCCGGTAGCTCGTGCGCTCGTCGCCGAACAGCTCGCGGCACCGCGCCCAGAGCTCGTCGTCCGCGAGGAGCACGTTCTGGTAGTAGTGCCCGACCTCGTGGCGGAGGTGTCCGAGGATCGTCCGGTACGGCTCGCCGAGCCGCACCCGAAGCGCCTCTCGCCGGTCGTCGAGGCTCTCGGCGAGGTCGATGGTGATGATGCCGTTCGCGTGGCCGATCGTGACCGGCTTGCCGTCGGAGAGGCTCGAGATCAGGTCGAACCCGAGCCCGCCCTTCTCGACGTCCCAGCCGACGATCGGCAGGCCGAGGTCGGCGAGCTGCAGGAGCAGCCGCCGCTTCGCCTCCTCGGTCTTCGCGAGCTTCTCCAGGGCGACGGTGTCGTCCGCGGCCGGACGGCGGCGGGTGAGGCGGCACGAGAAGCAGCGGCCGGCCGGAGCGTTCTCCCACACGAGCCAATTGCACGCCCACTCGCGGTTCGAGCAGGTGTACCAGGTCTCGCCGTCGATGACGGCCTGGCCGTGGCGGATCCCGAAGAACTCACGCGTCGGGATGTGGTAGCCGATCTCCGCTTCGCAGTTCGGACACTGCAGCGTGTCGAGGTAGACGAAGTGGCGACAATGCGGACAGCGGGGCTGCGAGGTCACGGTCTCACCGTAGCGTGCCGCACGGCGTGCGGACGCACGTCACGGTGCCGCGACGAGCTCCGCGCGCAGGAGCAGATCGTCGCCGGGCCGGGGTGAGCCTCGCCCGTCCGTGTTGTTGGTCAGCAGCCATAGAGACCCGTCAGGCAGCGCGACGACGTCGCGCAGTCGTCCGTACTCGCCGACGAGGGCGGCGACGGGTTCGCCACGCATCCGGCCGGCCTCGGTGTCGACCTGCCAGAGCCGCTCGCCGCGCAGCCCCGCCATGAACACCGTGTCGCCGCGAGCGGTGATGCCGCTCGGGCTCGCGTCGCTCGTCGGCCACTGCGCCACCGGATCGATGAACTCCCCCTGGCCGGCGATCCCCTCGACCACGGGCCAGCCGTAGTTCGCCCCCGGCTCGATGCGGTTGAGCTCGTCCCACGCGTTCTGGCCGAACTCGCTCGCCCACATCGTGCCGTCGGCCGTCCACGCGATCCCCTGCACGTTGCGATGCCCCATCGACCACACGCGTGTGCCCCACGGATTGCCGGGGGCAGCATCACCGTCCTCGGTCATGCGCAGGATCTTGCCGTTGAGGCTGTCGCGGTTCTGCGCGGCGTCGCGCTGCTGCGCGTCCCCCGTCGTGACGTACAGGTATCCGTCCGGTCCGAAGGCGAGGCGGCCGCCGTCGTGGGTGCTCGCCCGCGCGATGCCCTCGAGGATCACGTCGGGCTCGCCGAGCGCGAAGGATCCCGGCGCGCCGAGCAGCGGCATCCGTGCCACACGATTGTCGTCCGCCGAGCCGAAGTATGCGTAGAGGGTGGGGCCGGCATCCGTCTCGCGCAGCGCGAGCCCATGGAGGCCGGACTCGCCGCCCGACACCACACCTCCGATCACGCCGACGGAGCGGACCTCGCCGTCGGCGGTGAGTTCGAGCACCCTGCCGTCGCCGCGTTCCGAGATCAGCGCTCCTCCGCCGTCGAGGGGCACGACCGACCACGGCGCGACGAGCTCCGAGGCGAGCGTCCCGGTGACCGGGCCGGCGCGCCACCAGGTCCGGGTCGCCGGCATGATCGTGCTCGGGCCGACCGTGGGCGCCTGCGAGGACGGCGCAGGCTGCGACGCCGGCGCGCTGCACCCGGATGCCGCGATCAGCGCCAGGGCGAGGCATCCGACCGCCGCCCACCGGGCGTCGCGTCTCATCCGTCCGCCACGGCCGCCTCGAGGACCGCGAGGTCGATGCGCCGCATCCGGAGCATCGCCTGCACGGCGCGATGGGCGACCTCGGGGTCGGGGTGCCGGATGAGCTCCACGAGCCGGTCGGGGATGATCTGCCACGAGAGACCCCAGCGGTCCTTGAGCCAGCCGCAGGGCTGCTCCTGGCCGCCGCCCGCCGTCAGGGCGTCCCAGTACCGGTCGACCTCGGTCTGATCACGGCAGGACACGTACAGCGACACGGCCTCCGTGAACGGGAACTGCGGTCCGGCATCCATCCCGTAGTAGTCGCGGCCGCCGAGCCGGAAGTGCACGTGCATGACCTTGCCGCCCATGCCCGGCACCTCGTCGGGGTACCGGTCGATCGTCACGAGCTCGGAGTCCGGGATCAGCGCCGTGTAGAACGTGACGGCCTCCTCAGCGGCATCGTCGAACCAGAGGAACGGGGTCACTGCGCTCATGCGTTCCACCCTTGTCGACGCATCGCACGCGCGCAATGGGCGGGATCACGGATGCTGCGTTCCCCGCCGCACGGTGACGCGGCTGCCGACCAACTCGTGATCCGCGTCAACAGCCGAGGCGCTCCGTCGAGGATCAGGATCCGACGCGGGACCGCGCCTGCGGTGAGACGGCGTGCGCAGACAACGCGAAAGGCCGCCCTGATCGGGCGGCCTTTTCAGTGGACCTGAGGGGACTCGAACCCCTGACCCCCTGCATGCCATGCAGGTGCGCTACCAGCTGCGCCACAGGCCCAGACGCTGTTCCCGCTCTCGCGGGGCAACTCGTCTAGCTTACAACACCCTGAGGGGTGCTCCGTACC
>DATEOM010000127.1:0-8344 GCA_035274105.1 Microbacterium sp. | reverse complement strand
GTCGTCGTCGGCGCCGGCCCGAACGGGCTGGCGGCCGCCGTCACGTTCGCACGAGCCGGTCGTTCCGTCGCTGTCTTCGAAGCCGCTGACACCGTCGGCGGCGGAACGCGCACGGCGGAGCTCACGTTGCCCGGCTTCCGGCACGACGTCTGCTCGGCCGTGCACCCGATGGCGTTCGAATCGCGATTCTTTCGTGAGTTCGGCCTGCGGGAACGGGTCGATTTCGTCACGCCGGAGATCTCGTTCGCCCACCCGCTGCACGAGCGTCACGCCGGCGTGGCCTACCGCGATCTCGCGCGCACCGCCGAGGCGCTCGGTCCCGACGCCCTCGCATACACGCGGCTGATGCGTCCGCTCGTCGAGCGGTCCACCCGCGTAGCCGAATTCACCGGCTCTCCGCTCGTGCGCGTGCCTCGCGACATCCCCACCGCCCTCTCCTTCGGGCTGCGGTCGCTCGAGCAAGGCGGCCCCCTGTGGAACGCCCGCTTCCGTGAGGACACCGCGCCGGCGATGCTCACCGGAGTCGCCGCGCACACGATCCTCTCCCAGCCGAGCCTCACGGCCGCCGGCGCGGGACTCGCGCTGACCGCCTACGCGCACGCACGGGGCTGGCCCATCCCGATCGGCGGGAGCCAGGCGATCATCGACGCCATGATCGACGACCTCCGCGCGCATGGCGGAGAGGTCGAGCTCGGGCGCGAGGTGAGGTCGCTGGCCGAGCTCCCGGCCGCCACCGTCACCGTGCTCGACGTCACTCCGAAGGCGCTCATCCGGATCGCGGGCGAAGCGATGCCCGACCGCTACCGTCGCAGGCTGCAGCGCTTCCGCTACGGCGACGGCGTCGCCAAGGTCGACTTCGCGCTGAGCGAGCCGGTTCCCTGGTCGCACCCCGAACTCCGTCGCGCCGGAACGGTGCACGTCGGCGGGACGCGCGCGGAGGTGGCGGATGCCGAGAACCAGGTCAACCTCGGCCGGCTGCCCGAGCGGCCCTACGTGCTGGTCTCCCAGCCGTCCCTCTTCGATTCCTCGCGCGCTCCCGAGGGCAAGCACACCCTGTGGACGTACACGCATGTGCCCGCCGGAAGCGCGGTGGACCGGCGGGAGGCGGTGACCCGGCAGATCGAACGGTTCGCCCCCGGCTTCCGCGACACCATCCTCGCCACGAGCTCGCGCACCGCACGCGAGGTCGAGCGGCACAACCCGAACTATCCCGGGGGTGACATCGCCGCGGGTGCTCCCGATCTGCGGCAGCTCATCGGTCGACCGGTCGTGAGCCCAGATCCCTGGCGCACTCCGATGCCCGGCGTCTACCTCGCGGGTGCATCGGTCACACCCGGGCCCGGTGTGACCGGCCTGCCCGGGTGGTTCGCCGCCCTCAGCGCACTCCGGCACGACTTCGGCACTCGTGCTCTGCCCGACCTTTCTGCCCGCCGTTGAGCCCGCACGTCGCGATCTCGCTGTCAAGGGGGCGCGACGACGGAAGGGCGGCGCATACGGTCGCCCCATGGACCCCGAACGCGAGAACCCCGATGCCGCATCGCCGCGAGCCGATCGTTCCCCCCTCGATCCGCTGTCCGAGCAGCAGTCGCTCCGCAAGGACATGAGCTACAGCCCCGCGAGCGAAGCCGAGACACAAGCGAAGCAGGCCGATCCGCTCCCCGACAGCATCGACCCCGACATCGATACGGACGCCGTGAGGGCCGTGCCGGGCACGGGCGGCCCGGACGACGCCGGCGACATCGAGGTGGATCCCGACGACCTGAACCTCCCCGGCTCGCCCCGGGGGATGTCATGAGACGCGCCAAGGATACGGTCGTGGTCATCACCGGCGCCTCCAGTGGGATCGGTCGGGAGACCGCGCGGATGTATGCGCAGCAAGGTGCGCGGCTGGTGCTCGCGTCCCGCAGCCGGGAGGCTCTGGAGACGGTGGCGAAGGAGTGCCGTGAGCTGGGCGGCCAGGCGCTCGTGGTGCCCGCCGACGTGTCGCGCGAAGGCGAGGTCCGCGCGCTCGCCGCGACCGCGGTGCTGGAGTTCGGCCGGATCGACGTGTGGGTCGGCAACGCCGGCGTGTTCTCGTACGGGGCTTTCGAGCAGCTTCCCACCGACGCGTTCCGCCAGGTGATCGAGACGAATCTCATGGGTCAGGTGCACGGCGCCCGCGCCGTGCTGCCGTACTTCCGTCGCCAGGGACACGGCACGCTGGTCATGGTCGGATCCCTGTACTCGCGCGTGGGCGCGCCCATGGTCTCCCCGTACGTCGCGAGCAAATGGGGCCTGCTCGGATGGGCAGAGTGCCTACGGCACGAACTGCGGGGCAGCGGCATCCGAGTCCGCATGATCCTGCCGAGCACGATCGACACGCCGATCTATCAGCACGCGGCGAACGTGACGACCCGTCATGCGCGGCCCCTGCCGCCGGCGGTGGCACCGAAGCGCGTCGCCCGCGCCATCATGAAGGCGCCGCAGCGGAGGCGGTTCACGACCTACGTGGGGCGGATCCAGAAGCAGTCGATCCTTCTCCACGATCTCGCACCCGTCGCCTTCGACGCCGTCGCACGGCTGGCGATAGAGCGGTACGAGCTTCACGGGAAGGATGCTGAGGTGACGCTCGGCAACGTCCTGGACGCGCCCGCGTCCGCCGGCTCCACCACGGGCGGGTGGCGCTCACCCGGCGCCGGACTCACGATCGGCGCGATTCTGGTGGCGGCGCTGTCCACGGTGTTCGCCGCGCGCCGCCGCCCGCAGACGGCCGGACCGGCCTAGCGGAACCCCTCCATCTGCGTCCGCTCGTCGGCCACCCGTACGCCGTAGCGGTAGGCGAGCTTGCCGCCGAGCCATCCCGACACACGGCACGTCTCGCACGGTGCTTGACAAGGCCGGAGCGCGGATGCCTCGGCTCAGGCCTCCCGCCACCTCGTGTCGCGGAGGTCGGAGCCGCCGGCCGGTCCCATGAGCAGCATCCCTCCGTCGACGACCCACGACGCGCCCGTCACGTAGGACGCGGCCGGGGACGCGAGGAACGCCACCACATCGGCGACCTCCCGCGCGTCGCCGGAGCGGCCGAGGGGGATGCCCGGTCGCTCGGTCTCGGCGACATCGGCGTCCGCGTTCCCGGTCATGGGCGTGGCGATCTCGCCCGGCGCGACGCTGTTCGCCGTGATGCCGTGCACGCCGAGTTCGAGCGCCGCGCTCTTCATGACCGCACCCAGTGCGTGCTTGGCGGCGTTGTAGGCGGTGAAGCCGACGCGTGGCTGGTGCTCGTTGACGCTCGTCACCGCGATGAGCCGCCCACCGCGGCCTGTCTCGACCATGAGCTGCGCCGCCCGCTGCAGCACACGGAAAGCGCCCGTGAGGTCGACGGCGAGCGTCGCGTCCCAGGTCTCGGGCTCGAGCTCGAGGAACGACCGGCTCTCGACCATGCCGGCGTTGCTCACGAGCACGTCCAGCCCTCCGAGTCGCGCCGCGAGGTCGTCGACGACGTCGACGGCGTCCGGGTCGGCGGTGTCGAGGTATGCGACTTCTGCGCGCGCTCCGTGCGCGCGCACTTCCGTCGCGGTGTCGTGGCCGCCCTGCTCGTCGGCGTGCCAGGTGATGCCGACATCCATGCCGTCGCGCGCGAGTGCGACCGCGATGGCGCGGCCGATGCCCGAGTCGGATCCGGTGACGATGGCGATCGGTCGTTGTGGGTTCACGCGCAGATTCTGACCGCCTCACGGGAGGCGCGGGAGCGGGTTGACACGACTGGGGGCGGCAGGGAATGGCGGGGGCGCAGCATCCGTTGTATCCTGATGTGCTCGGATGCTTCGGCCTCCGGCATCAGTAACTCCACAGTGTGACAGCGGCCCTTCGAGAGAAGGACACACGGGGATGATCGGTTTCGACATCGCCTGTGAATCTGCGAGAAGCGGGCCGAGGATGCAGGGTTATCTCGTGAACGCCCCCTGCGAACCAATAACTGCCGAAAAGAAGCAGTCCGACTTCGCCCTCGCTGCCTGAGCAGCGAGCCCGAGTCCGTCAATCCGTGACTGATCCCGTCACGGGTATTGGCGTCATCTAGGGATCTTGCTGCGTGACGTCGCCTGAGCGTCACGCGGGACTCTTTTCAGGATGGGCTCGTCGACTTAGGTGTCTGTGACAAAGGTCGGAGCCGAGGAGAACGCTCGCACAGACTGCGCCCGGAGAATCCGCAGTATCCCAGCGATGGACGGGGGTTCGATTCCCCCCATCTCCACAACCGCTGTCACCCCGTGAAAGCCCCGGTCCCTGCGAGAAATCGCGAGGACCGGGGCTCTTCTGTCGCCGCGTGCTCAGGGCGTCGCGATCACGCCCCCGAGATCCAGACCGTCGTCTCGCCCGGAAGGTCGCGTCCCTCGAAGTGCTGGCTCGAGAGCGAGTTCGCCCCGCCGTCGGGCAGTTCGTACGGCTCCTCGCCGAAGTTGGTGAAGACCGTCCACCCGTTCGGGCGACGGAAGCCCAGCACGTCCTCGCGCCCGGTCTTGATCCAGTCCAGCGACTCGCCGGTCTGCAGCAGCCGGCGCAGGGCCAGCGCCTGCCGGTACAGCGCGAGCGTCGACCGCGGATCGCCGTCCTCGACGGAGACGGCGCATTCGGCGAACCACGACGGCTGCGGCAGGTGCGCGCCACCGGCACCGAAGCCGTACGAAGACCCGTCAGCCGACCACGGCAGGGGGACGCGGCATCCATCGCGTCCGATGTCCTCACCGGGACTGCGGAAGAACGTCGGGTCCTGGCGGGCCGAGTCGGGGATCTGCGCGACCTCGTGTAGGCCGAGCTCCTCGCCCTGGTAGACGTACGCCGACCCCGGCAGCCCGAGCACGAACAGGGTCGCCGCTCGCGCCCGGCGCAGCCCGCGCTCACGATCGAGCTGTGGCGACGTGCCGCCCGAGAGCAGCCACTCGTTGCCGTGCTTGCGGGTCGGGCGTCCCTTCTCGTCGCGCTCGGCGTCGGGCAGGCCGTACCGCGTCGCGTGGCGCACGACGTCGTGGTTCGACAGCACCCACGTCGTCGACGAGCCGGACTTCGCCGCGAGCGCGAGGTTGTCGCCGACGATGCGGCGGAACTGCGCCGCGTCGAAGTCGGCCTCGAGCAGGTCGAAGTTGAACGCCTGGCCGAGGCTCTCGGCGCGCGCGTACAGCGGGATGCGCGACGGCTCGACCCAGGCCTCCGCGACGGCGGTGCGCGGCGGGTCGTAGGAGTCGAACACCTCGCGCCACTCGGCGTACACCTCGTGCACGTCATCGCGGTCGATCATCGGGTGGTTGCCGTCACGGGGCATCGCGTCGAGCTCGGCCTGCGACGGCAGCGGGTCGACGAAGTCCTTCGTCAGCATGTGCGCCACGTCGATGCGGAAGCCGTCGACGCCGCGGTCCGACCAGAAGCGCAGCGTCTTGACGAAGTCGGCGCGCACCTCGGGGTTCGACCAGTCGAGGTCGGGCTGCTCCACCGCGAAGTTGTGGAAGTACCACTGCCCGTCGGCGACCCGCTCCCACGCCGAGCCGCCGAACACCGACACCCAGTCCGCCGGCGGCTCGGAGCCTTCCGGTCCGGTCCCGTCGCGGAAGATGTACCGCTCTCGAGCGGCCGAGCCGCGCCCGGCCGCCAGCGCCTCCTGGAACCACGCGTGCTGGTCCGACGTGTGGTTGGGCACGATGTCGACGACCACCTTGATTCCGGCGGCGTGCAGGGCCGCGAGCATCTCGTCGAAGTCGTCGAGGGTGCCGAGCTTCGGGTCGACGTTGCGGTAGTCCGCGACGTCGTAGCCGCCGTCCGCCAGGGCGGACGGGTAGAACGGGCTCAGCCAGACCGCGTCGACGCCGAGCTCTTTCAGGTACGGCACGCGCGAGGTGACGCCTCGGATGTCGCCGATGCCGTCGCCATTCGCATCCGCGAAGCTCCGCGGATACACCTGGTAGACCACGGCCTGCCGCCACCAGGCGGGCAGTTCGAGGTCGTTGAGCTTGTTGGTCAGCGGTGCGGAGTGCACAGTCGTCACGGGGACGCGTTTCCTTTCGGTGTTGACTTCGGTGGGGAAGGGGATGCCGCGGGCCCTCAGCCCTTCACGGCTCCCTGGGTGACGCCTTCCACGACCCATCGCTGGGTGAAGAGGTAGACGATGATGGCCGGTGCCATCGCCATCAGGTACGAGGCGAACGACACGTTGTAGTTGTTGCTGAACTGCGTCTGGAACTGGTTCTGCACCACCGGCAGCGTCTGCAGCGCCGGGTCGGAGATGATGAGCGAGGGCATCATGAAGTCGTTCCACGAGGCCAGGAAGGCGAAGATGCCGACCGTGGCGCTCATCGGCGCGAGCAGCGGGAAGATCAGGTGCCAGAACGTCTGCCACGTGCTGGCGCCGTCGATGCGGGCGCTCTCCTCCAGCTCGTGGGGGATCGAGCGCAGGAAAGCTGTGAACAACAGGATGCTGAAGCTCAGCTGGAACATGATCTTCAAGATGATCACGCCGGCCGGGTTGTCGAGCCCGGTCAGGCCCGTGAGCTGGATCTGGGGGAGCGCCACCACGGTGAACGGCAGGAACATCGCCGCTACGAGGTAGTAGAAGGAGTACCGGAAGAGCTTTCGGTCCCAATTGCGCGAGATGGCGAACGAGGCGAGCGCGGCGAGCAGGATGGTGCCCGCCACTGTGAAGACGGTGACCAGCAGTGAGATCGTGAACGACCGCGGGAAGTTCGTCAGCTCCCAGGCCGTGGTGAACCCCTCGGTGCTCCACGGCGAGGGCCACGTGAAGGCGTTCCCGTCGACAGCCTGCGACTGCGTCTTGAACGCCATCGTGATCGTGACGTACAGCGGCACGAGCACCGTGAGCGTGGCCAGTGCGAGCACGATGGTGCCGGGCCAATTGACGCGCTCCATCGCGAAGCGCGAGCGAGCGGGCTTGCGGGCTTCATCGCCGGCGAGCACTCGCTCGGCGGTCATGTCCTCGACAGCGAGGGCGGGCTGCGTGGTCATCAGAACACGTTCCTTCCGCGAGTGAGACGGAGTTGGAGGAGCGAGAGAGTGATCAGGATCAGGAAGAAGATCGTCGCGTTCGCCATCTGGTAGGCGTAGTCGCCGCCCGAGAAGCCGGTGAAGATCGTCATCGCGATGCTGCGGGTCGCGGTGCCGGGGCCGCCGTTGGTGAGGCCGACGATGATGTCGTAGGCGTTGAGGAAGTCCTTGAAGCCGATGATCACGTTGATCAGGACGTAGCCGGCGACGAGTGGAAGCGTGATCCGCGTCAGCTGCTGGAGCTTGCCTGCGCCGTCGATGTCGGCCGCCTCGTAGACGTCGCCCGGGATCGAGAGGAGTCCCGCGATGTAGATGAGGAGCGTTCCGGGGATCGCCTGCCACGCGGTGACGATGACGATGGCGATCCATGCGAGGTCGGGGTTCGCCAGGATGCTCTCGCTCATCCAGCCGACCCCCCACAGCTGGCCGAGCGCCGGCACGGAGTTCGAGAACAGGAAGTTGAAGACGTAGGCGATGATGATGCCCGAGATCACCATCGGGATCACGAAGATGGTCCGCAGCCCCGTCTTCAGTCGCACGCGGGAGACCAGCCCGATCGCGAGCAGGAATGCCAGGACGTTGACGACGATGACCGTGACGAACGCGAACCCCAACGTGAACACGTAGCTCTGCAGCACCGCCGGGTCGGTGAACAGCGCGATGTAGTTGATCAGCCCGACGAATTCCCAGTCGCCGAAGCCGATCGAGTTGGTGAAGCTGAAGAAGATGCCGATGATCGCCGGAATCGTGATCGCCAGTGTGAACAGGATCAGGACGGGCAGCAGGAGGAGGTAGTAGATCCCCTCCACCTTCCGGCGCGTGCGCGGCATCGTCGCCGCGCCGGTGCGCCGGCCCGTCTTCGGCGCCGTGACGGCGGCCGTGGTGGTTGCCATGAGTGCGTTCCTCTCGTGTCGCGCTATTGGCGCAGCGCCAGTCGGGCCCAGTCGGCGTCGAGCCGCGCGAGCGTGCGGTCTGGATCTTCGCCGGTGACGATGCCCTGCATGTAGTTGTCGGTGGGGATGGTCAGGGGGATCGCCTTCGAGGCGCCCTGGTAGAACTTCGCGGCGTCGTAGTACTCCTTCATGCCGAGGATGCGCTCGTCGCTCACAGGGGCCGAGTCGGTCGTCGTGCCGTAGCCCAGGAAGGCGGCGTTGTACTCGTCCATCACGTCCTTCTGGAAGAGGTAGCTCAAGAAGTCGCGCGCCCCCTCCTTCTGATCGGATGCCTCGGGGATCCACGCGGCGAGGTCGATGTTGACCCGCACCTTGTTGTCGGCGGGGTCGTCGGTCATGGGCAGCGGGAAGGTGCCGAGGTCCAG
>DATEOM010000126.1:0-2038 GCA_035274105.1 Microbacterium sp. | reverse complement strand
GGACACCGGATGCTGCGCCCCGATCATTCCGCGAGGACGACCACCTTGCCCGCCACGTGGCCGTCGGCGACGCGTGCGAGCGCGGCGCCCGCCTCGGCGAACGGGTATCGGCGCTCGATCGCGGGCTTCAGGCTCCCCGCTGCAGCGAGCGCGACCAGGCCGGCGAGCACGTCCGGCTTGGCGACGGCCGCGAGCGGACGCAGCCGACGCTTCGACCCGATCGAGCGCACCGTGGCGCCCATGATCCGCCCGATCGGTCCGAGCAGGCGTCCGCCCTCGCCGGACACGAGCACGACCCGGCCACCGTCTCGCACGAGCCGCTGCAGCTCCCGCAGCGGCGCGGTGCCCGCGATGTCGAGGACGACGTCGAACCGACCCGCCCCCAGTTCCGGCGACGCGGGCTGCACTGCGCGGTAGTCGAACGTCCGTGAGGCCCCGAGCTCCTCGACGAGCGCGCGATTGCGCTCCCCGCACAGCGCCCACACCTCGGCGCCGCGTCCCGCCGCGAGCTGCACCGCGAACGTGCCCACCCCGCCTGACGCCCCGATCACGAGCACCCGCTGCGGTGATCCACCTGGGGCCGCGGCATCCGTCACTCCCCCGAGGTCCAGCGCCTGCCACGCCGTTCCGGCGGCGATCGGCAGGGTGGCGGCGACCACGGGGTCGAGCTCGGGCGGTCGGCGAACGAGCCGTCCGACCGGAGCGACCGCGTACCGGGCGAGCGCTCCGCCGGCAGGGAGTTCGCACACGACCTCGTCGCCCACCGCGAACTCCGTCACGCCGTCACCGATCCCGACCACGGCGGCGGCGGCATCCATCCCGCGCACCGACTGGCGCGGACGCCTCAGGCCGAACGCGGGTCGCACCAGGAGGGGCTCGCCGCGCATGACGCGGATGTCGCCGTTGTTGAGGCCCGTCGCGCGCGGGCGCAGGAGCACCTCGCCGCGGCGCGGCGCCGGCACGTCGATGTTCTCGCGCGCGACCGCGTCGGCCTCGCCGTAGCGATGCTGGGTCCACGCGGGCATCGAGTCGGTGCGCAGGGCTTCCGGCCCGTGAACGGTCTCGGACATGTCATTCCTCCGGGTATTCGAAGAGGTCGTCGAGCCCGACGCCGAAGGCGCGGGCGAGCTGGAAGGCGAGCTCGAGGGTCGGCGAGTACCGGCCCTGCTCGATGGCGATGAGGGTCTGCCGGGTGACGCCCACCTGGCGTGCGAGCTCGGCCTGCGTGACCCCCGCCGCCTCGCGTACGGCGCGGATGGAGTTCTGGACCTTCGTGGGCTTGACCATCAGACGAGTCCGCGGCGGTACGCGATGACGCTCGCGATGCCGCCGACGATCGACGACACCGCGAAGCCGAAGTACATGGTGTTGGCGATCCAGAACCAGTCGGCCTCGAACGCGCACAGGATGATGACGCCGAGCCCCGCGATCACGAGGAACGCCTGGCCGACACGCGTGGACATGTGCGCGATGTCGCGGTCGCGCTGGTCGCTCTTGCCGACGCCGTCGGGGTCGCGCATGCCGGCGAGGATGCCCCACACGATGCTGAGCACGATCGCGCCGACGATGCTGGCGCCGATGATCCACAGCATGATCGGCACCCAGTCGACGTCGGTGAGCGGGCCGCCATCGGCCTGCTGCAGCAGGATCACGACGTAGACGATCGTGCCGATCACGCTGACGATGAGGCTCGCCCAGATGTTGCGCTCTTCGTAGACCATGGCCCCTCCCCGGGTGTGTAAAAGATTCTTGACACCGAAGGTAGGCCCGCCGGCGGCGGTTGTCAAGAATCTTTTACACCCTCGGCGTCTCGACCGAGACCACGGCACGGAATGGAACGGCACGGAACGGCACGGCATGGACGACGGATGCCTCGGTCCCGCCCGAGGGCGCGACCGAGGCATCCGGGTCCTCGTCGGGCGTCAGCCCAGCGACACCGCCGTCCACGACACGGGCGGCAGCGTCACGGTGAGCTCGCCGCCGGCGACGGCGACCGAGTCGTTGGCGCGCGGCGCCACGCGCTCGGGATCCTCGAGCG
>DATEOM010000125.1:0-3093 GCA_035274105.1 Microbacterium sp. | reverse complement strand
CGCAGCATCCGTTCGTCCCTCGTCCTGCGGCTGAGCAGCTGCGCGACCACTTCGGGGTCGAGCACCGTGGCACCCGCCGCGATGCGCTCGATCGCCTCGAGGAAGTCGGTCACGTCGGCGACGCGGTCCTTGAGGAGATAGCCGAGGGCGCCGCCGCTGGACGAGATGAGGTCGGCCGCGTAGCGCTCCTCGACGTACTGCGAGAGCACGAGCACCGCGAGCTGGGGCAGCCGCGCTCGAAGTGACAGCGCCGCGCGGATGCCCTCGTCCACCCACGTCGGCGGGAGCCGCACGTCGAGGATGCACAGGTCGGGCGCCGTCTCGTCCACGGTCTCGTCCAGGTGCGACGCGTCCGGCAGGGCGGCGACCACCTCGTGGCCGGCGTCCTCGAGCACCCGCACCAGGCCCGCGCGCAGCAGCGCCGAGTCCTCGCAGATCAGGATGCGCACGGGATGCTCACCTCCACGCTCGTAGGTCCGCCGGCGGGGCTGTCGATGCGCGCCTCGCCGCCGGCCGCGAGCACGCGGTTGACGATGCCGTCGAGGCCGCCGCCGGGGATGACCCGCGCGCCGCCCACGCCGTTGTCTTCGACGCGCGCCCAGAGTGTGCCGGGCTCGCGCAGCCGCGCCACCACGCGCACCTCGGTCGCCCGCGAGTGCTTGGCGGCGTTGGTGAGGGCCTCGGCGATCACGAAGTACGCGGCAGCCTCGGTCTCGCGGCTGCAGCGGCCGTCGAGGCGGACGTCGGTGTGGACCGGCACGACCGAGCGGGCGACGAGCGCCGAGATGGCGGCGTCCAGTCCGCGATCGTCGAGGACGGACGTGTGGATGCCGCGTGCCAGCTGTCGCAGCTCGGTGATGGCCGCCTTCGTCGAGGTGTGGGCCTCGGTGATGAGGGCCTTCGCGGCCTCCGGGTCGGCGTCGATCTTCTGCTGCGCGAGGCCGAGGGTCATGCCGACCGAGACGAGCCGCGGCTGCACGCCGTCGTGGAGATCCCGCTCGATGCGCGTGCGCTCGACGTCCGCGGCGCGGACGGCGCCGGCGTGCTGCTGGCTCGACATGCGCGCCGCGGCGGCGAGCTGCGCCTCGCGCGAGGGGACCATGATCGCCCGCGCGATGATGCCGTGGAGCACCCCGAGCCCGATGAGCGCGGCGGCCGAGAAGAGCGCGACGAAGATGCCCACCGGAACGGCCCACGCGAGCGGCACCTCGATGCCGGTGCGCGCGAGGCGCACGGCGCTCGCGTCGGCGAAGAGCGGCGCGAACGCGAGCACCGCACCCGAGACCAGGATTCCGGCGAGGGCGACGACGACCCAGCCGAGGATCGTCGCGATCGCGAGGTTCGCGATCGCCCGCCAGGTGCCGGGGTCGATCGTCTGCATCCAGAGCGTGCGGAGCCAGCCGCCGAAGCCGGGGCGCCCGCTCGAGCGCGGCCGCAGCCGCGGGAGCCCGAACCGGTACAGGCCGTCGACACGCTCGGTCTCGAGCCAGCCGAGCGCGAAGAGCACGTAGACGAGCCCGACCAGGAGGACGAGGCCGATGCCGATCACGAACACGAGTCCGATGCCGACGCCGAGCAGCGTGAAGAGGAGCGAGAATGCCGCGGCGCCCACGACGCCGAGCGCGGCGAGCTGCGCGATGGCGCCCGCCACCTGTGCGGGCCGCGTCACCGGGCGGACGGGAGGAGAGTCCGAGGAGGTCATGCCCCTTACGCTAGGCGGGCCGCGCGCGCCGCGCGCCCGAGGCATCCGGAGACTTCTCTTCGGGTTATCCCCCCTCTCCAGCTCCGTCGCTCCCCGGCCTCAGTCGGGTTTGGGGCGCATTTCCTCCGTTGGGGCGGACGTTCTCCGCCCCAACGGAGAGATCACGCCCCAAACCCGAGACGTCGCGTACGCCGGGATCATCCAGGTCAGGTCGAGGAGGCGGGCCGCGTCAGCGCCCGGTGACCTTGCCGAACAGGCGGGCGATCGGTGCGAGCACGAGCGGCCGGGCGGCCACCCAGGCGGCGGCGATCACGACGAGCGAGGCGACGAAGAACCAGAAGCCGGTCCAGTTGTCGGCGTAGGCGTCCGGGTCGGTCGAGCCCTGCGCGGCGTACATATGGTTGAGGTTGCGCAGCGCTCCCGTCGCGAACACGAGGAAGACGTGGATCGCGATGAACACCACGAAGTACAGCATCACCGGGAAGTGCACGGCGCGCGCCCACTCCACCGGGTACGCCTTGTTCAGCCCGGTCGCGTTCTTCGGCCACACGTGGCTCATCCGCACGCCCGTGGCGATCGCGAGGGGTGCGGCGAGGAACACGGTGGCGAAGTAGGCGAGCTGCTGCAGCGAGTTGTAGTTCACCCACCCGTTCTCGGTCGGCCAGTCCAGCGACACGTACTGCAGCCCCGCCGAGATCGCGTTCGGGAACACCTCCCACGACGTCGGCACGATCTTCATCCACTGCCCGGTGACGAACAGCAGCACCACGAAGATCACGCCGTTGACGACCCACAGGATGTCGAGCGACTGGTGGAACCACAGGCTCAGGCTCATCTTGCGCCGGCCGTTGTTGCGCGGCGACCAGAACACGCTCGGCCGCTTGTCGTTGCGGACCTGCAGACCGGTGCGGATGATCAGCACCATCAGGAACACGTTGAAGAAGTGCTGCCACCCGAGCCACGCGGGGATGCCGACCGGCGCCCCTTCGGGCAGGTGGTACTCGCCCGGGTAGGCCGCGAGGAAGTCCACCCCCCACTGCGTGGAGAGCAGCCACCGCACCGCGAGCACCGCCATGCCCGCCGCGTACAGCAGCCCGGCACCGCCCACGATGACCGCGCCGGCCCACTGGCCACGGGTGAACGGGCCGATACGCTTCGGCTCCGCCTCGACGGCGGGTCCGGCAGTGGCGTTCGCGCCCGCCCACACCGTGCGCGTGAACGGCAGCGGCTGTGACAGCGGCACGCCGGTGGCGGTGGTGGGCACTGCGGGGGCGACGGCTTCGGGAATGGATGCTGCCACCTCGGCCGCAGCCGCCGCCGGCGCTTCCGCGACCGGCGCGGGCGCAGCATCCGTCACCGCTACAGCGGCAACGGCCGCGGTAGCGGTCGCG
>DATEOM010000124.1:0-3996 GCA_035274105.1 Microbacterium sp. | reverse complement strand
CTGCTGCCGAGCCGCCTGCGCCTGCTCCGACTGCCGCTCCTGCGCCGGCTGCCACGCCCGCCCCCGCCGCAGCTCCTGCCCCTGCCGCAGCTCCTGCGCCCGCCCCGGCGCTGGTCGCCGAGGAGGACGGGATCACCTACGTCACGCCGCTCGTGCGTCGCCTCGCTCAGCAGCAGGGCGTCGACCTCGGCTCGGTGAAGGGCACCGGAGTCGGCGGTCGCATCCGCAAGGAGGACGTGCTGAAGGCCGCCGAAGCTGCCGCGTCGGCTCCCGCCGCTCCCGCGGCCGCTGCGGCGCCCGCTCCGCTCGAGGTGTCGCCGCTGCGCGGCACCACGCAGCCGATGTCGCGTCTGCGCAAGGTGCTCGCCTCGCGGGCGGTGGAGTCGATGCAGTCGACGGCGCAGCTCACGTCGGTGGTCGAGGTCGACGTCACGAAGCTCGCGACCTTCCGCGACAAGGTGAAGAACGACTTCCTCGCCAAGACCGGCGACAAGCTGTCGTTCCTGCCGTTCTTCGCGCTGGCCGCCGCTGAGGCGCTGCAGGCGTACCCCGTCGTCAACTCGACGGTGGACGGCGACCAGATCGTCTACCCGGCGACCGAGAACCTGTCCATCGCCGTCGACACCGAGCGGGGCCTCCTGACGCCGGTGCTCCGCGACGCCGCGGGCAAGAACCTCGCCCAGATCGCGCACGAGATCGCCGACCTCGCCGCGCGCACGCGCGACAACAAGCTCAAGCCCGACGAGCTCGCGGGCGGCACGTTCACGCTGACCAACACCGGTTCGCGCGGCGCGCTGTTCGACACCCCTGTCGTGTTCCTGCCCCAGACCGCGATCCTCGGCACGGGCGTGGTCGTCAAGCGCCCCGGCGTCGTGACGGTCGACGGCAAGGACGCGATCTCGGTCCGCTCGTACGTCTACCTCGCGCTGTCGTACGACCACCGCGTCATCGACGGTGCAGACGCCGCGCGCTTCCTCGGCGCCGTGAAGACGCGCCTCGAGGCCGCTGCGTTCGAGGGCAACCTGGGCATCTGATCCGGGGCGGTTCCCGCTTCTAGGGCTGCTGCGCGACGTCCGAGACGTCGCGCAGCAGCCATTTCTCGTCTCTGCGCAGGATCACGACCATCTGCGACGCCACGGTCGTGTCGCTCGCGTCGACCCGGAGCACCGCGATGTCGCCGAAATCGTCGAGGAGCGTCACCGTGCGTCCGGCGGCGGGCATGTCGATGGCGCCGCCGACCAGCGCCACCGCGTCCACCGTCACGGACTCGAGGCAGGTGGCGTCTCCGGCGCACGCGATCCGGGCGTCCAGCAGTTCTCCTGTCAGGAGTGCCAGGTCGGCAGTGTCCGCCGTCGGCGTGACGCTCTCGGACGCCTCGGGTGGTCCGGCATCCGACGGAACGGCTGCTGCGGGCCCCGGCGTCGCCGTCGTCGTCGCGCCCGGTGCGTCATCGGTCGCAATCCCGCTCGCGGTCGGCCACAGCGTGCCGCCGACGAGAACGGTGATCGCCACGGCCCCGCCGACGAGCCACGGCGCCCGCCGCCTTCCGGACGGGCGGGCGTCCCCGGCTCGTCGCAGTTGCCGCCACACCACCGTCGTCGCCCGCGACACGGTGTCGGCGAGATCGTCGTCCACCCCGGCGACGAGCGTCTGCCACATCGAACGCGGCGCCGGTTCGTGCGGCGCGTCGACGGGCCGGCGTGGCTCCTCGTGCGCGCGGGCAATGCCCTCGGTGGCACTGCGCGGGCTCAGGCTGACCGTGCTGAGCGGCTCCGCCTCGGCGAGAGCGAACAGCGCCTCCTCGGCGGCCTCGAGCTCGTGGAGCGAGATGCGCTCGGCGGTGACGGCGCGCAGCGCGGTCTGCCACGTGCGCTGCGCGGTCGGATCGACACTCACCTGCTCGAGGACGCCGGCCGACGACTCGAATGCGCGCCGGGCCGAGGCATCCGTCGCCAGCACCGGTCGTCCGTCGTCATCGAGCCACCATTCCCCCGCGACGTCGGGCCTGCTCGCGAGCTGCGCACTGCCGCGCAGCACGCTCACGCCGAGTGTGACGGCCTCCCCCAGGCTCAGCGGCATCCGTGACGACCGTCTGCGAAGGAAGTCCTCGAGGCGCTCTGAGCACACCGGCAGCACGACGTCGTGCCCGTCGATGCGCCGCACGACGTCGAGCGGGGCCAGGACGTGGCCGTCGGGCGCGGCATCCCATCCCCGCCAGTGCGTGCCCAGGGTGGCGGCGTCGACCAGCACGCACGCCTCGCCGCCTGCGGTGCGGACGAGGGTGCCGGACCACGGGCCGTCATCCCGTGCCCGTACGGCGCGGATGGCGCGGTACGGGCTCCCGAGCGAGCCGTCGGCAGTCGTCATGATGTCAGTGTGCAACGCCGCGCCGCGCGGGCCCGGTCGGCCGGCATCGTCTGTGGATGAACGCCGTCCGCCCGCGACTGTGGAGGAGCCGAGCAGGACCCCGCGAAAAGGTAGGCTGGAAGGTATGGCCGCGCGCAGTTCCGCCCCCGACAAGGGCCCGGGATTCTTCTCCCAGATCCGCACCCTCTACACCTTCACCCAGAAGGAGTTCCGCTGGCTGCCGTTCCTTCTGATCGGCATCCTCATCCTCGGCATCGCCGTGGGCGTGGGCATCGGGTTCCTCATTCCGCCGGTGGCCGTCTGGAGCGTCATCCTGTGGGGCGTCACCGGCCTCATGCTCGGCGTCCTGGCGTCGATGATGACGATGACGCGGCTGTCGACCCGCGCGATGTACAAGAAGATCGACGGGATGCCGGGAGCGACCGGTCACGTCCTCTCCACGTCGCTCGGCCGCAAGTGGCAGGCGAGCGAGATGCCCGTGGGCATCAACCCCAAGACGCAGGAAGCCGTCTACCGCGCGATCGGTCGCGGCGGCGTCGTGATCGTGGGCGAGGGAGCCCGCGGCCGCCTCACCCGGCTCGTGAACGATGAGCGCTCCAAGGTGCAGCGCGTGGCGGCAGGGGTGCCGTTGACCGTGCTGTACGTCGGTCACGGCGAGGGCGAGGTCCCGATCGCGAAGCTCTCGTCGACGATCAAGGCGCTCCCCGCGAAGATCGATCGCGCCACGATGGCCGCCGTCATCAAGCGCATCGAATCGGTCTCGCAGTCGCTCACGTCGCTGCCGATCCCGAAGGGCATCGACCCCACCAAGGTCCGCGCGCCGCGCCCGCGCTGAGCGCGCGCGCACGAACCCGGTCCGGCGCAAGACGCCGGGCCGGGTTCTGTCGTCTCAGGAGCGGACGAGCACCGTGCCCGCGGCCTTGTCGTGCAGGCCGCGCTGGTCGGCGTCCCAGATGACTGCCGGGATCGCGAGGATCAGGAGCGCGGTGCGGATGACGGGACGCCACAGGCCCACCCACGCGCCGTCGAGGCGCACCAGACGCAGACCGAAGATGCGATGACCGGGGCTCCCCTGGAGCGTGGGCAGGAACACGATCTGAATCGCGGCGAAGATCGCGAGGATCGCCAGCGGGTCCCATCCGAAGAACCCGGAGATGAGGTACGCGGCGCCGTAGTCGAGGAAGAGCGCGCCGACCCGGCGGCCCAGCCGGCCGATGGATCCGGTGCCCTCACGGGGCAGTCCGAGGCGTTCGCCGGGGTAGTCCTGGGTGCTCTGCGTCACTTCCCCAGCGTACCCAGGTCCTCGTAACATCCCTGAAACACAAGTGATACTGGAGAGCAATGCCCTGCGGGTAACTTGCCAAAGTGCCCGGCCCGCACGGGCGCGTCCAAATGCCCTACCTCTGGAGTCTTCATGTTCAAAGATTCATCCGAGGTGCTGAAGTTCATCAAGGACGAGGACGTCAAGTTCCTCGACATCCGTTTCACGGATCTTCCTGGCGTGCAGCAGCACTTCAACATCCCGGCCTCCACCGTCGACGAAGAGTTCTTCACGGTCGGCCAGCTGTTCGACGGCTCCTCGATCCGGGGTTTCGCGAACATCCACGAATCGGACATGCAGCTGATCCC